>DAITPG010000118.1:0-7379 GCA_036833715.1 Eubacteriaceae bacterium
GAGAATAGCGGTAACCAATGAAAACAACGAAATATTTCAGCATTTTGGACGATGCCCGAGTTTTAAACTGTATGATATCGAAAACGGACAGATCACCGGCACGGGCTTCATTGACGCGACCGACAGCGGACACAGCGCACTGATTGATCTGCTGGAAGTCAACGGAGTCAATCTGCTTATATGCGGAGGCATCGGCGGAGGCGCTCAGGATGGCCTAAAAGCCCTCGGAATCGATTTTATATCCGGTATATCCGGCAGCGCAGATGCGGCTGTAAACGCCTATTTGAGCGGGCAATTGAAAGATGATCCGGCATCAGGCACCTGCAACCACCATCACGAGGAAGATCATGAATGCGCGGAGCATACCTGCGGTCATTAGGGATGTTTATCGGTTTAGCCGATTGACATAAAAGAGTGCGAAAAGAAATACGGGCCTTTCGGAGCCCGTATTTATTTTTGTCGATTGATGATGTGCTTGAATTTTCCGCTTTTCTCATGAGGCATCGGTAATTGATCGGAAAGTATGATCTCTGAATTCGAGATGCCGTGCGTTTGAAAGAAGTTGGTAAGCGCTCCTTTCGCTTTCTCGAATATAGACGATCGTTCATATTCTTCAAAAACTTCCAATCGCAGTTCTATTTGGCTATCCCCAGATGAAATCAACTGAAAACGGCGCAGTTCATGGATTTGCTTCAAAATAGCGTAGATTGCCAACGGTGCGATCTTGATTTCTCTTCCCTCACTAAAAAAGGTGACGACATCATCCGTGCGTCCTTCCACACTCAGCCATGGAAGATCGGAACCGCAGGCGCAGGGCTCATGGTGCATCACCACCCTGTCAGTCACTTCATATCGGATAAACGGCTGCGTATAATTCGAAAGATTAGTCAGTAAAATCTTGTCGGAACGGACGCCGTCCGGCACAGGATTGTTGTTTTGATCAACAGCCTCAATAATCACCCAGTCTTCATTGATATGAAAATGATGCTCGGTGCATTCGCATGCGATGCTCCCGCCTTCGGTACAGGAATAGGAGGTTTGAACATAACAGCCGAATACGTCGGACAGATTTTTGCGAAGCTCCTCCGATAGATATTCGCCGCCGGTCATAATAAGCACCGGATGAATTTGAAGTTGTCCGTTTTTTTGTTCGTCGATCAGCAGCTCAAGATTGGAAGGATATCCGCCGAGCATCGCAGGCTGAAAGCGATTAAGCTCCGCAACAATCTGATCAATGGGCAGCAATGCGCTTGTGACGGCCATTTGTCTTTTTTTCCAGGGCATTGCCAATACCCTTGCCCGGATGCTGCTGTTAGAAAGATAAAACCCACCCGTAGCGTAAATGCCTATGGATTTTCCGCCGCTCTTAAATAATTTCGTAAGATCTTTTTTTCTGGCAATACCCCGGCTTACATTGATGCCGCCCATCACATTATTGGCTGTGCTGTCATACAGCGACACCAAAGGATTGCCCGTTGAACCGCTGGTAGTAAATACGAGATATTTGCCAAGAAACTTACGGCCGATATTATCCAAGTTCTCCATATACTTGTACAAATCGGACAATCTTACTTGACGGTCGGTGATCCAATCGTTGAAATTGGCCATCAAGCCAGACTTGCTTACCGGAGGCAGCTCGGATAATTTGCAGGGCAGACTGATGTCTTTATAAAGCCGGCTGTAATAGGGACTGTTTTCTTTTGCCCATTGCACTATATTTTGGAATCTTTCCTCACGGATCTTTTCACGCTCTGTTCTCTCTTTCTTTTTATATTGTCCGCAAAGCATTACCGCCTTAAGCAGACCGATCTTTTTTTTCATTGATTTTCCTCCTTCACGATGCCGTAAAGCATCAAATCCATGTATTGCTTGATTTCTTGTTGGATAGATTTTCTTTCGCTAAAAAAATCATCGGGTTTTAATTGGTATAAAGACATATATTTGCTGATCACGGCTTGAATATAAAGCAAAAGCGCGTCCGTAACCATTTTTGTATCGGAGTATTTGAGCGTTAAGGCATTAATTGCGCGCTGTAAAGTTTGCAGGGATTGCCTTTGCGTTTTTGCCATATATTCGGCAAAAATTTGCTTTTTTGTTTCCGCGATATCGCCAGCAGTTTCCCGTGCAGCCATATTGACAAAATGCATTTCATCGGGATATTCGGCGGCAAGGCGCATTTTCTCATCCATCTGCGAAAATATGACTTCATAAAAATCGGCATCCTTTTTCCCATCAGTGAACGGCTTAACGGCTGTAAGCTTTTCAATAGCCCATCGAAGACAGTACAAATAGAAATCTTTTTTGGAACCGAAATAGTGAAACAAAAGACCTTTTGATATGCCGCTGTTTTTTGTGATCGCATCTGTGCTTGCTTCGTTGTAAGATTTTGCCGCAAACTCGGCAGTACCGCTGTTAAGGATAGCTTCCTGTTTTTCTTTTGCAAGTTTAATGAAGGACCCGATAGACATACGCCGCTCTCCTTTGACCGATCAGTCAATTTTCTTTATTGTATATTAAATTGACTGGTAAGTCAATATGTGAATATAAAAAATTAGAAACTATATAGGCTTTGATACCTCGATTTTATTGCAAATAAAAAAGACTGAATTGATTTCAGCCTTTTATTTAAATTCGAAAATTTTATAATCCCAAAATTTCGTTGATCTGCGCAAACAGGTCTTTGAGATCTTCCATCGTAAGATCGGCCATATGCGCGATACGGAACGTTTTTTCTTTTAAGTCGCCGTATCCGTTGGAAATTTCGTAACCGCGGCTGTTGAGTTCTTTACACAGCGCCGAAACATTGATTTCGCGGGTGTTTTTGATGCAGGTGAGCGTGTTGGAAGCATATGCTTCTTCCGGGAATATTTCAAAATATTCTTTTGCCCAGCCGCGCACGTATTCTGCCATTTGTGTGTGGCGGTTGAATCGGTTTTCGAGGCCTTCCTCATTGAGGATGTAATTCAGCTGATATTCCATCGCGAACATATGGGATAAGCTCGGAGTGGATGGATACTGATAATCGCTTTTTTGAATTTGTTTATACAATGAAAGCAGGTCGAAATAAAAGCCTCGGTTTTTGACTTCTTTGGCTCTTTCGACTGCCTTGTTTGAAAATGTGCAGACGGCCAGTCCGGGAGGAAGGCCCAATGCCTTTTGAGCGGAGGTCACGCAAACGTCGATGCCCCATTTGTCCACTTCGATCTTCATGCCGCCGGCGGAGCTTACCGCGTCTACGCAATATAAAATATCGGGATACTGCTTGACGACTTCGCCGATCTCGTCACATCGGTTGCTGAGGCCGGAAGAAGTTTCGTTGTGAGTAACGGTCAAAAGGTCGTATTTGCCTGTTTTAAGCACATCGTTTACGAAGTTTGGATCGGTATGCTTGCCGTCTTCGACTTCAAAGATATCGGCGTCAACGCCGTTGGCAACAGCCATTTCATACCAGCGCTTGCCGAAGGAACCTACGGAAAATACGGCAGCTTTTTTCGCGGTTCCGCAACGGATGGCACCTTCCATGAGTCCGCTGCCTGAGGATGTCGAAAGCAATATTTCACTTTCCGTGAAAAATAATTTTCTTAAATTTTCGCTGATGTTTCTCTGAAGTGCGCTTGCTTCTTTGGTTCTGTGTCCGATCAGCGGCGTAGCCATTTTTTCAAGTACGTCGGTTTTCACTTCGATCGGGCCGGGTATAAACAATTTTCTGTGCATACACTTTCTCCTTTACTGCTTTTATATAAATATTAAAATTGATGAATGAACAGACCGCTGCGCAGTTTGGGTTCAAACCAGGTGGATTTGGGCGGCATCACCATGCCCGAATCCGCAACGGAAATGAGATCACCGATGCTGACGGGGTATAAACCGAAGGCTGCTTTCGCTTCGCCTGAATCCACTTTTTTCATAAGCTCTTCATAGCCGCGGATGCCGCCGACAAAGGACAGGCGGTCGGTCGTGCGGGGATCTTGGATGCCCAGCAGCTTGTTGAATACATTATTTTGAAGAATAGCCGCATCCAGACTCAGCACGGGATCATTTGCTTCGAAGCTGCCTTCTATTGCTGTAAGCAGATACCATTGACCGCCGATGTACATGCTGAAAGTATGTTTTGCGTCGGTTTTATAGTGGTCGGCTGCGGCGGTAGTGACGGTGAAATCTTCTTTTAATTTTTCGATAAAAGAAGCTTCATCATACGTTCCTAAATCTTTAAGCAGCCGGTTGTAATCCATGATCCAAAGTTCTTCTTCGGAAAATATGACAGCCATAATAAAGTTGAATTGATCTTGGGGATCATAGCCGGGATTTTGTTCGCGCATGATATCGCCTACGCGGCACGAGGATGCCGTCCGGTGATGTCCGTCGGCAATATAGAGCGCATCCATGCTGCCAAAGGCCTTCTCCAGCGCGGAAATATCTTCATCGCTGTCCACTAGCCATAAAGTGTGGGTGATGGCATCTTCGGAAACAAAATCGTAGACCGGGGCTTTTTGCGTAACTTCATGGATGATTGCTTTCACGGCTGGATCGGATTTGTTAATCAAGAATACGGGTTCCGTATGCGCCCTGCAGGCAAGAAAGTTTTCGATGCGGTCCTGTTCTTTTTGCGGCATTGTGAATTCATGCTTTTTTATGAGCCCATTTTTATAATCATCGACCGAAACCAGCGCGCAAATGCCCGTTTGTACCCGGCCGTTCATGATTTGCCGATAGATGTAAAACAGCGGTTTTTCATCTTGCTTGAGTATGCCGCGTGCGATAAAATCCTGTAAATTTTCTGCGGCTTTTTCATACACTTCAGGAGCGTGAGCGTCAATATCTTCCGAAAGGTCGATTTCGGAACGGATGATATGTAAATAGGAATTTGCTTTCCCTTCCGCCATTGCGGCGGCTTCTTTGGTATTCATCACATCATAGGGCAGGCAGCTGACTTCGGCGGAAAAATCAGGCAACGGCCTGAGTGCTTGAAAGGGCTTTACTTTTAGCATTATTCTACCTCTTGTATTTCTTCTATTTGAAAGCTTTTTATAAATTCATTGATGATCTTATCATAATCGTGTCTGTTGTTGTTTTGATCTTTAATGTAAATGCAAATAAAATAACTTCTTCCGTTTTCTACGCAGATATAAACGGTGGCGTTCACATCATCCTCTTTTGAAAGCACATTGGCGATCCAAGCATCATACGTATTGAAAGTTGCCTCACGTACACCGTATACCGTGTACGCGTGTTCGGAATCCGCAAAAAGATAATCCATCAGTTTAGATACAAAAAGAGTATTGTTGTAAGTCGATTCGAAAGCGCCGCTGCGCAGATTGAGTTCTTTTTTACTTAATTCAAAAAGATATTCTTCATCGGCATAGGCAGAAGCGTCACCTGATGTAACGGCTACCGTCACTTTATCGGAAAGCATAACGATAACGTCGCCGTTTTCATCTTCGTCCACCTTTTGATTTTTGTAAACGTTGAAAGAAAAACCTGAAATTTGATTGGTATATTTATTGGCACCGGCACAGCCCGTCAGCAAAAGAACAAAAAACAGAAGGCATAGGGCATACCGAAATTCTTTTATTTTAATCATATATTACTCAAAAGTTTCTTTATATTTTATCACCAAACCAAAAATAACGCAAGATTTATTTCTTTACATTAAGTAGTTCAACTTATATAAATCGATTGCAAAAACAAAGCTTTTCCGGCTTTCTGCATTTCGATTCCATTGTGTAAACTTAATTTTACCCTGAGCCGAACAACACGGAGAATAGTGTATATTTATTCAACAAAATGTTCTTTGAAAATTTCGATTTCTTTTGTAAAACCTTCAAGCTCATTTGGCGTTTCCAAAATAAACGGCAGCTCTTTTAAAGCGGAATGATTGGTCAAACGAATCATGGCCTGCAGTCCGATGGTGCCCTCCCCTATTTTTGCGTGGTGATCTTTTCTTGAGTCAAACGGGTTCATGGAATCGTTCAGGTGCACGGCTTTGAGCCTCTTTAGGCCGATGATCTTATCAAAACGCGTCAATACGCCGTCAAGGTCGTTGACGATATCGTATCCTGCGCAATAGACATGGCAGGCATCCATGCAGATGCCGATTTTATCGCTAAGATGAATGCCGTCGATCATGGCTTTCAATTCCTCAAAGGTTTTGCCCATTTCTCCGCCTTTACCGCTCATGGTTTCAAGAAGGAGGATGGCATGATGCTGAGGCAATAAAACTTCGTTGATGGCTTCGCAGATACGCTCTATGCCGATAGCCGCATCGCTCTTGTTGTTTCCGGGGTGCACATTGTATAGTCTGCAAGGAAGTTTATCGATCAGCTCTAGATCGGCTTTCAGCAACTCCTTTGCGCCCTGCCTTGTATCGGGATTGTCGCTTGCCATATTGATGGTGTAGGGACAATGAGCCACGAGCGGCGCAAATTGGTGTTCGCCCATAAGCTTTTCCAATATCTGTACATCGGCAGCATTGAATGCTCTGGCCGCACCGCCTCGGGGATTTCGCGTAAAAAACTGAAACGTATTTGATCCGATTTCAATCGCTGTCTTTACGGCCTTCTCATAACCTGCCGCAATCGATAAATGAGCTCCTATATTCAATGTCATAATTTTCATCCTTTCACATCTGGTTTTATTATATGCGAAAATTGCTCTGTTTCTTTGCGGTGAAACAAACATACAGAAAAATTTTCATAAAAAGCAAAATATGGTATACTTGGAAAGAATTTGGGAATAGTACATGCGGAGGTGAAAGTATATGAAAATTACAAAGGTCAAAAGAAATTCCGACGGCGACATCGTTGAAGTAATGGTTGACAGCGGAAAGAAATACTCGATCCAGCAGGCAATCAAAATGGCTAAGAATAACGAAATCGAAGGCGTTAATGTCGGCGCCGCCAGAGACGGAAGCGAAACTCTTCGAAGCAACAGAAGCGATTCCGAATCTGACAACCTGTCCAATCTTCCGGAATTTGAGTAGACCGGAGATACTGTAAAACCATCAAATTGAGAAACACTTCACTTTAATAAAGCGGGAGTGTTTCTTTCATTTATCGTCGGACTTGAACTAAGTAAGGGACCATTGATACCTGTATGGTGATATAATTTGACTGATGATCATTTAAGCTAAAATTAAAAATTGAAGTTTTGTCATTTTTCTTATGTTATTTAAAAGGACAGAAAGCTTTTACTTTCTGCCCTTTCGCACATGGATGTTACTCCCATGCGCTATATGAAAATTTCTTGGATTTTTATAATTACGCTCCGAGATAAGCCTTTTTAACCCGTTCATCGTTCAACAGCACTTTGGCATCTCCCTGCATAGTGATGGTGCCGGTTTCCAGTACATACGCTCTGTCGGCAATCGAAAGTGCCATTTT
>DAITPG010000119.1:0-7376 GCA_036833715.1 Eubacteriaceae bacterium
AAAGCCGCAAGGTTCACAATAAAATTCTCTTTTAAACCCAATAATTCATTGTAACGCAACCAGTCGGCGGTATCTGTCCGATCGTCCGCGGTTTCCGCGGTTCTCCGCATGAATGCTTCGACAGCGGCAGCATCCCTGCTTTCAAGATAGGGCCGTATGGCTTCGGCTCGTAGATTTCCGTTTTGATAATATCGAAGCAGTTCTTTTTTCTTATTATCCATATAATTGCGGAAGGCGGAGTAGGTTTGCAGCGAATGCAATTCGTTCCAGCACTTGGGCGTATTGACATTGCGGTTAAATTCAAAATATTTGTCCAGCACCGAGGTCAGCTCTTCGGCGGCTGTATCAAGCTCATAAAGCACGACCAAAGCATTTTTGATCTCAGTCAGTGATTTTTCGATATGGCGGTTGTAGCTGGCATTGTCACGGAGGCTTTCCTTTTGCATTTTGGCAAACCGAATCTTTTCAACGATTTCAAACATATAGAAATTTTTAAGCGGATTAGCAATTTCGGTATCCGATTTGAAAATGCCTGCGGAAGAATAAGCACTCGTTTTTTCAAGAAATGCTATAATCGCAGATACCGGATCGGCTTTATTTTCACCGTAGCAATCGGAAATCAAGGCCGAGCATCGCGCAGACTGATTATTTAACTGCTCCTTATTTTGCTGCAAATACTGTGGAAGCGACCGGATTATGAACGCCTTGGCTTCTTCCGATAAGGCCGTTGTATCCGAAGCGAGATATTTTTCGATGATAGCAGTACCGTCATTAAATTTTTCCATGGTGCCTCTTATTTAAGCAGATTATCGAGCTGTTCCGTCAGTTTTGCATAGGACATCTGACCCGAATAGATGTAGCTGATCTCTCCGTTTTGATCGATAATGAAAGTAGAAGGGAACGAACGTACCTGATAATCCGTTGCCGCAGAAGTATTGAGCAAAACATGATCGAATGACAAACCATACTCATCCAAAAAATTGCCGATATCATCGGGGTCTTCGTATCGGAGAGAATTGGAAACATTGATCATCAAAAAGGTTACATCAGGATAATCCTGAGCAGCCTGGCTAAATTCCGGCATTTCTTTTACGCAATACGGGCACCAGATGCCCCAAAAATTCAAAACGATAACTTTGCCGCTGTAATCCGACAATGAAACGGTATTTCCGCTTAAATCCTTTTCCGAAACGGACGGAGCCGTATAGCCTATTGCCGGTTTTTCCGCCGGCTTGGAATCGTCCGCATTCTTTTTGCCGCAGGCAGCGGTCGATACCAGCATCAGAAGCACCATCAGGATTATAAAAAACTTTTTTGCAAAAAATTTCATGATTATCTATCCTCTCGCATTGAATATTTGCAGTTTACCTTAAATGGGTAAAAAAGTTTGTGATGTCGTCACTTAAAACAGGTCTTTTAAGCTTTGATAGATCATTTGAAAACTCAAAAACAGCAGCAGGGCGCCCGACAGTTTATTGATGATATTGTAATTTCGTTTAATGAAAGTGATCGCTTTCGTGAGATAATCCATCAGCACGGCGGAAAGAAAGAACGGAAGACCGATGCCGAGAGAATAAACCGCAAGAAGCAGGATCCCTTTCCAAGCTGTCTGTGAATTTGCCGCCGAAATAAGCGCCGCGCTTAAAAAAGCGCCGACGCAGGGGATCCAGCCGGCGCAAAATAATA
Organism: Eubacteriaceae bacterium; assembly: GCA_036833715.1. GTDB lineage: Bacteria > Bacillota > Clostridia > Eubacteriales > Anaerofustaceae > JBGMEA01. Next base: position 1,687 of record DAITPG010000119.1, read on the forward strand.
TACCCATTAAAAAGGAAGCTCCGCAGCCGTATTTGGATGTGTTGAAACGGCCGCTCCTGCCATGGGACAGAAAAGGGACCACAATGATGCCCATGAAATTAAGCCCCAACAGGAGTAAAAGCACGCCGAAAATCAGTTTGATCCATATCAGATGACTGCTCACCAGCGCGCCGAAGCTACCCGCCAAAGCGCCCAAAAGAATAAAAACCACCGAGAAGCCCGCTATAAAGCAAAGCGCGTTGACCGCAACCGTGAATTTCTTTTTGCCCGGAGTCGAGGCGGCGGCCGCGAAATACGAAAGATATACCGGCAGCAGCGGCAGCAGGCAGGGTGAAATAAATGATAAAACGCCTTCCATAAAGGTAAGGTAATAATTCATACATTTTCCTTACGTTTTTATTTTCATTATAGCACAATCGCCATGCGTAGAAAAAGCGAAAATAAAGAACCACTTAATTTTAATGATTATAAATACCGTTTTGTCATGTCGCGCGCTGTGATTGACAATCCTTTAAAAATCATTTAATCTATATCTGTAACGTATTTTTAATCCGAAACAAAAGATATAGAACTAAAAATAAAACTCAATGAAGCTATAGTATGGATTCAATCGCAGATAATAGATTCATGCTAAAACCGAAAAGGATAAATACATGAAAGAAGTCAAAGGAAAATATAATACCGCGCTGATATATAATGACAACGTCGAGAGCAGCGCGTACGACCAGATCAAAACGCTGTGCGATCAGGAATTTACGAAGGATTCCTCAATACGCATCATGCCGGACTGTCATTCGGGCGCGGGCTGCACCATCGGTACAACGATGACGATCGCGGATAAGATCGTGCCAAACCTCGTGGGCGTGGACATCGGCTGCGGAGTATTGACGGTAAAGCTGGGCAAAACAGACGTCGATTTGCAAAAACTGGATTCCGTGATTCACGCGCATGTTCCGCACGGGTTCGATATCCACGAAAGACGCAAGATCAAATTTGACGAAATGCAGGAGCTGCGCTGCTATCGTGAATTGAAAAATTCAAAACGGTTCGAACTGAGCATCAGCACGCTGGGCGGCGGCAACCATTTTATCGAATTGAACAGGGACGACGACGGAAACCGATATCTTGTGATCCATTCGGGCAGCCGAAACCTCGGACTTCAGGTTGCGGACCATTATCAAAAGCTGGCTATATCGCTTTGCAGCGGCAAGGAAGAGTTTTTTGAGAAAAAGGAACATCTCATTGAAGAATATAAAAGGCAGGGCAAAAGAGATGAAATCCATAATGCTTTAAAAAAACTGGAGAAGCAATATAAGGCGCAAAAGCCTTCCCTGCCCGAAGCTCTGTGTTACCTGAGCGGAAAATACAAGGACGATTATCTTCACGATATGCGTATCTGCCAGGATTACGCGGTGCTCAACCGCAAAACAATGGCGGATATCATTCTGCAGAAAATGAAAATCGACGCAGCAAAAGTTTCATCATTCGAAACCATACACAACTATATCGATTTTAAACGCAGCATCCTTCGCAAAGGCGCCGTTTCGGCGGAAGCGGGCGAGCCGCTCATCATACCCATCAATATGCGGGACGGCAGCCTGATTTGCGAGGGAAAGGGCAATCCGGATTGGAATTATTCGGCACCGCACGGGGCCGGAAGGCTGATGAGCCGTTCGAAGGCTAAAGAAATGCTGAGCCTGGATGACTTTAAGACAACGATGAAGGATATATACAGTACTTCCGTAGGGGAGGCCACGCTGGACGAAGCACCCATGGCTTATAAGGACATGCGGGAGATCGTGGACTATATCGGCGACACGGCGGAGATCAAAAATATCATCAGGCCGCTGTATAACTTTAAGGCGGTGGATTAAGGTAGTCTGTCAGTCTTCGCTATTTATCAAGTCATGGATAAGTCCAATTTTATTCTCGAATCCATTATAGATTCATCCATGGTGCAGAGTTATTAAGTACTGTGCATAAACCGTACGTTTATTGTAAAGCAAAACAAAAACAGATATTGTATTATATCAATTACGGAGAACGAGTCTATGAACAGCAGTAAAACCTTTAATGATGTGGTACGGTATCTTGAAGAAATCATAGCCGAAGGAAGCGAAATCGATTATGAACAAATATCGAAGATCGCCATGAGCCCAGCGCCGTTATTTCAGCGCATTTTCAGCTTTATCTCAGGTATCGGCATCGCAGACTATGTAAGAAAGCGCAAGCTGACTTTGGCCGGATTTGATCTGAGAAACAGCGATATTTCTGTTCTGGATGCGGCAGTCCAATATGGTTTTCGTTCGCATTCCGCGTTTTCGCGCGCCTTTAAAGATCACCACGGCATTACGCCTTCAGAAGCAAAGCTAAAGACTGCCAAATTGAATTCGTATCCTCCGATTAATTATTCGGAAATGAGATTTGTAGGAGGCAAAAGAATTATGGCTGAATTGAAAAGGATCGTCTATAAAGAATCTGATGAGCGGTTAATGGCAGGAATGCATCGAGAAACCTCCTTTTATGAGGGCGAAAAAGCGTGGCAGGAATTTTACGAAGGCAGCGCCGTTGAAAAATTAAATATGCTGGCAGAAGCATAATGCTGTGACGACATCGATGCAAATGTAGGTATCGGCATGATGTATGATTTTAAGGACATGGTCAACTTCGATTTGATCATCGGGGATTTTGTACGGGTCGGCGCTCAGCTGCCGGAAGGGCTCTTTGCAAAAGTTATCCCTGCAGGCTTGACTGCGCATATTTAGATCGAAGGGGCCAACGTTGCTGATATACTCGATTCGGCGTACTTATTGATCACGGAGGCTATAGAAAAAACCGGCAAAGCCATCGATCAGGAGCATTTTTACTGGTGTGAAATTTATACGATTGAACGTTATTGCGAACCTTTGGAAAGGGGAGAAAAGGTGACCATTGATTATATACTGCCGATTAAGGCGGGAGATAATCAGTGATAAGTCGAGTCTATTTATAGCCAGTGTACCGTTTAATACAAACCTTGCACTTATGCAACATAAAAATCCGAAGCATACCTCGCTTCGGATTTTATTCGTTGCCCTATTATCAATTTATTCGATCTCTATTACGCTTACGGGACAGGATTCCTGCGCATCGATGGCGCTTTGTTCCGCTTGCGGCGGTATTTCATCCACGATAACGGCTGATAAATTTTCATCATCCATTTCAAATACTTCGGGGCATGTGGCGGCGCATACGCCACAGCCGATGCATCCGTCTCTGTCAACAGTCGCTTTCATTATTCCTCCTTGGAAATTCTAACATTTCCTGTCTAGTATGCTCATATTTGCGGGAATATTCCCAGATGAAGGGATAATTTATACGATTTTTTAAAGCTACTGATTATTTGACGGCATCCGCCATCAGCGCGCTAACTGCGTCCGAGAAGGCCGCGGGGTCTTCGATGGCCATGCCTTCCAGCAGCAAAGCCTGCGCGTATAAAATATCCGTGTAGGTCGCAAGCTTATTTTTATCCGCTTGATGCAGGCTTTGCATAGCCACAAAAACGGGATGGTCCGCGTTGATTTCCAATATACGCTGCGCCTTGACTTTTTCCTTGGCGGGAATGGCGTTGAGCACGCGTTCCATTTCAAAGGAAAGCTCGCCTTCGCTCACCAGACAAACCGCATGGCTCTTGAGCTTGTGCGAAAGTCGCACTTCGTTTACTTTGTCGCCGAGCGCTTCTTTCATGGCTTCCAGCAGTGATTTGTTTTCTTCCGCTTTTTGCTCCGTCGCCTTGCGTTCGTCTTCGGTTTCGAGGCTTAAATTGCTGTCGGAAACCGATTGAAATTTCTTTTCTTCGTAGGATTCCAAAATTTTAACCACAAATTCATCGACATTGTCGGTCATGCACAATACATCGTACCCTTTGTCGGTAAGCGCCTCGATCTGCGGCATCGCTTTGATGCGCGCCACAGTTTCGCCACAGGCATAATAGATGTTTTCCTGACCATCTTTCAGGGCTCCGATATATTCTTTGAGCGAGATCAACTTGTCGTCATTGAGCGAATGGAATAAAAGCAGGTCTTTAAGCTTGTCCTTGTTGGCACCCCAGTTGGCATAAGCGCCGTATTTGAGCTGAACGCCGAAATCCTTGTAGATCTCCTCGTATTTTTCGCGGTCGGAACCGAGCATTTTTTCGAGCTCGGATGAAATTTTGTTTTCTATATTCTTGGCAATGGTTTTAAGCTGACGTTCATGCTGCAATATTTCCCTGGAAATATTGAGGGAAAAATCCGGCGAATCAACCAGCCCTTTTACAAAGCTGAAATGATCCGGCAGCAGGTCGACGCATTTTTCCATGATCATAACGCCGTTGGCATACAGCTGCAGGCCTTTTTCGTATTCCTTCGTATAAAAATCATAAGGAGCATGGGAAGGGATATAAAGCAGCGCGTTGTAAGTGACCGCTCCCTCTACATTGGTGGTAATAACGGCGGCAGGATCCTTGTAATCAAAGAATTTTTCCTTGTAGAATTCCTCGTATTCGCCTTCGCCTACGGCCGATTTTGCTTTTTTCCAAATAGGAACACGGCTGTTGAGCGTTTCGGTTTCGATATAGTTTTCATATTCGTCGCTGTCCTCAATTTTACGGGAGCGTTCCATATCCATTAAAATAGGATAACGGATATAATCGGAATATTTTTTGACGATACGGGAAATTTCATACGGCTGCAAATAATCATCATAATTTTCATCGTCCGTATTGTCTTTGATCGAAAGCTCAATAATGGTTCCTATCGATTCTTTATCGGTTTCTTTGATTGTATATCCGTCTTCGCCGGAGGATTCCCACTGATACGCCTGGTCGCTGCCGACCGCGCGGCTGGTTACCTTGATATTTTTGCTGACCATAAATGCCGAGTAAAAACCGACGCCGAACTGGCCGATCACATCGATGTCGCCCGATAATTCATTTTCCATGCGGAAAGCGCGCGTGCCGCTGTGCGCGATGGTGCCCAGATTCTGCTCGAGCTCGTCCTTGGTCATGCCGCAGCCGTTGTCCTCGACAGTCAATGTGCGCGCGGCTTTATCGATTGTGAGCCTGATTGCGAATTCTTCGCCCGAAGCGGCGGAATTATCCGTTAAGGATTGAAAATGGCGTTTATCCAATGCGTCGCTTGCATTTGATATCAATTCGCGCAGAAAAATTTCCTTGTGCGTGTAAATCGAATTGATCATTAAATCCAGCATACGTTTGGATTCTGCCTTGAATTGTTTTTTTGCCATAACTGAACCTCATCATCCATGTATTAGCACTCAATCAATTAGAGTGCTGACAGTAGTATAAAACAGATTGGAAGAAAATTCAAGATTTCAGTGAATATTTTTCAATGATTTTTTTCTTTTTACTCGTCTGATGTGATAGAATCAAGAAGGGAGAAATTGTATGGATAAACGAAAATCAAAGAAAAATGGCAATTTATTTTGGAGAATTTTCATCTCTTTCATCGGGCTAACCATGATATTGATCGCTTTTACGCATCTGCTGCTTTTTTTTGCGGGAAACGCAACGGTTGCGGATGTAGCTATACGGCGTACGGGCGGATCAAACAACGGCGCGCCGGAACAGCGTTATACCTGGTCGGTCGATTATACGTTCACCGACGCGCAGGGCATAATGAGAAGCGGGCACACGAGCCGCAGAGGCAGCG
>DAITPG010000120.1:0-7292 GCA_036833715.1 Eubacteriaceae bacterium
AAAAACAGGTTCTGCGACAATGATTCGATCTTTAGGCACTACATCTGCTTTTACTTCATATTTATTTATTTTTGATAGATTTTGAGACACAAATTCACCCAACGGATCGGCGATGAATAGCTGAATCATTTCAGTATTGATATTGATGTCTCCCGTTTTGTCGCGTTCGACACCAAGGCCCATCAGCGCGCCCAGCACATCCTGGTGCGTCAAAGATTCGGGCGGATTGAGGATCTGTACGCAGCTGAGCGGAAATTCTTCATCTTTCGGCGGACTTTCCTGCGGAAATACACAGAGCATCTTTCTTTCGCAAAATTCATGGCCCCCAAAAAAAACGCAATCGCTGCCCGGATATCTGGCTATTTCACGTTCAGTGAGCAGCTGCACCGACGGTTCGTAAAAATCAAGATAAACCGTCAATCCGTGCAAGACAGCCGCTTCGGCCGCTTCCTTTATTTTTGAAGTTAAAAAATCTTTTTGTCCCATAATAAACTCCTTTATCAGCCAATTAAAAAGAGCGGAAACGTCCGCTCCCGGATCGCTGAAACAATCCGAACTGGCTGTAAAAATCATATACAAGCGGATTATCGGATAATTGTATTATAGCTGATAATCCTGCGGATATTCGGTCGTTTAAAAACAGCCGAATTTATTGTATGTAAAAATTAATATTCGTCATCGTCGTCATCAAGATACGACGGCGCCGATTCGATTTCGGTTGTTTTGATATCCACATTGCTGGGGGCAATGACAAGAACATTTTCTGAAATTTCCTTCATTTTACCCGCAAGCGCGTATGTTGCCCCGCTGATAAAATCACATAACCGCATTACATCCGATTTATTGAGCCTTTCAACATTGATAACAACCGTTTTTCCGCTTTTCAGCTCATTGCAAATTTCCTTGGCGTCACTGATTTTATCAGGTTCCAGAAGAACCACCTGCGCAGATCCCGTGGTTTTTGGAATTTGATCGGCCGCAGATTTTGTTTCTGTTCTTCTCGATTGTCTTGTTGTGCTGTTTTTATCATCGGCAACGGTCGCATGACCCGAATCTGCCTGATTATTGGGTTCTTCCCATTCGATTTGAAACCCTAATACATTTAAAAATTTTTCGATACCGCTCATATGGTCCTCCGTATCAACTAAACAATGCTCTGCCGATCCTGACCATGTTGGCTCCGCATTGGATAGCCAATTCAAAGTCGTTCGTCATACCCATCGATAATATCTTAAAGTTAATATTATCATAATTCGAACATTTTTTCATTAAGTTGTCAAAAATATTTCTTGTTTTTATGAATAATGTTTCCAGGTAAGAAACATCATCCGTATCCGGTGCAATCATCATCAGCCCGGTGACCCGTATATTGCCGAGCTTTGATAAAGCTTCTATCGCGTTATCCAAATCCTCTTCGTCAAAACCGTGCTTGCTTTCTTCTTTGGCCGTATTGACCTGCATTAATATTTCGGAAATAATATTCTTCTTACGTGCCTGTCTGTCGATTTCCTGCGCAAGTTCGATACTGTCCACCGAATGGATCAGACTAACTTTATCGATGATATATTTAACCTTATTTTTTTGAAGCGTCCCGATCAGATGCCAGTTGACTTTGCCTTCGAAATGCGGATATTTCTCAAGCATTTCCTGAACGCGGTTTTCGCCCAGCTCTGTAATGCCGCATGCTGTTATTTGCTGCAGTTCTTCCACGCTTCTGAATTTGCTGACGGCTATCAAGGTTACCGGTTCATCGAAAACAGAGTTTTTTGCCGCCAAATCGATTCGCTCACGGATATTTTTTACATTATTCGCTATCATTTTTTAAATTCACTCCTTTTGTCAAAACTTCGGTGCCTTTGGTCAGCGAAGTATTTTCGCTTAACTTCAGATATGTTTTGTTTCCTACGGTTTTATATATGGTGACCGGCACATTTTCTTTTATGGTTGCGTCTTTGATCACCGTAATGCTGCTGCCTTCCGAAGTTTGAACAACAGCTTGTTTTGGAACGGCAAAGCAAGTATAGGATTCAGCCAGAAGGTCGGCTTTGAATATTCGTTTATCCGAAAAATAGGATATCTGTTCGCGTACTGCAACCATCAGTACCTGATCATCACCGTTATACACCACATCAATCACATTTCCGCTGATGGTTTTGTCGTCCTTTGTCAAAATGTTTACGACCGGAAATGATTCCATGATTCCGATTCTTCGAAAAAGAAAGTGATAATATCCGCCTTCTTTATCCATATTGTAACTGCTGTTTAAACTATCCCGTTTCTGGATAACGCCAGAAACGCCGTTTACATAAGTACCTTTAGGGATCCGAACTCCGATGATTACCCGGTCGGTGGCACTGCTTTTTAGGATATATTTTCCTTCCTGCGTTTTGTTTGATATGGTTAGCCTGTCCGTATAATCAAAATAACCGTCATTGATTTTTGAAAGGGAATCAAAGCTTAACGTATCTTCATAACCGTCCAGCGCGTAAGAAATCGTTCCGAAAACGGTAAAATTTAAATTGTCAAGAGTAAGCGGCCTGTTGCTGATATTAAGCTGAGCGGTCAATTCATTTTTTAGCTGCTGCAAATCCTCCACGGTCGTAAAAACATATTGCATGGCGCGTTTTAAAACTTCCAAGTCCTTGACGGCAGCCTCCCTTTGAGTCAATAAATCATTTTTCGCGGCACTGTCATTGATCACAACGGCATCATTGATTTTACTGTCCAGTTCGGCTATACGAGCGTTTACTTCGCTCATATAATCGTAAAATTCCTCTTTGGTATTGATGGAGGAATTGGCGAGCATAAAATCGACCGCACGGATCTTTTGATTGATATATTCATTGGTATTGATGCTGTAATTATCCGAAAGGACAGAATAAGCGGCAACATCGGTACCTTCTTCATATAAAAAATGAATGGGTACGGTACTGTTGATGATGACATATTCTTCCTGTTTAAAAGTATAGCATTTAGCTTCTTCTGTAACATCAAACTGCACGGGTTCAAGAAAAATCGTTTTTTCCGGCAGCATACGCAGCAGCAAAAACGCAAACACCACAAAAGCAAATCCAAAAAAAAGCATCTGTTTCCAGGATGGTCGAAACGTTATTCTTTTTTTTATATTTCGTTTTCTTGCCATAACGTACCTTTATAATTTGCTGTGATGATAGATAATTTTACCATACGCCGTATTTTTTATCAATTGCAGCGCCCATTAAAAAAAATCAAATATTAAAGTTTGAATTTTTTAAACAAGGCTTGTAAATGTTTGATTGATTTGATAAAATCATATTAGAAAGATTATAAATTACCGACAGCAAATCGTAAAAGCGATCCTGTCGGCAACAAAAATAGAGGTGTATTAATGAAAGTTACCATTCAACCGGGTCCCTGCAAATTAAAAACCATTGTTGAAGCGGAAGATATTGACGGCGAAACCGCAAAACTGAATATTCAAACCGAATGTAAATTTTATAAACCATTGGAAGAAGAACTTACCGAAGTAGATATCATGAGTGAGGTTTTCGGAAAGCTGGCGGGCGGAGAGATTTATCAAAGCTGCGCTAAGTACTGCAAGCATCCTTCATGTCCCGTGCCTAGCGGAATTGTAAAAGCCGTGGAAGCCGCGGCAGGCATGGCTCTTCCGACAGATGTTTCAATCACATTCGAAAAATAACGGTAGTTGAGGTTACATATGAAAGTCACGATAAAACCGGGTCCCTGCAAATTGACCACAATTGTGGAAGCGGAAAAAATAGACCGTAAAACCATCGGTTTAAAGGTCACCAGCGAATGCAAATTCTTTAAGCCGTTGGAAGAAGAACTTACTCAGGTAGATGTCAATAAAGAAGTTTTCGGAAAACTGACTGAAGGCGATATCTATGCAACCTGCATCAAGTACTGCAAACATCCCGCATGTCCGGTAGCCTGCGGGATCGTAAAAGCGGTAGAAGCGGCTGCGGGCATGGCACTCCCAACTGACGTTTCGATTACTTTTGAAAAATAGAATCTGAAAAATACTTGATTTTATATCAATCAAACTGAAGATTTGTTCTGAATAAAAAAGCCCAACCGCACGTTTATTGACAGCCTTGCGGTTGGGGCATTTTTTTATATAAAGATTATTCATCCATTCCGAGTTTTTTCGACTTTCTGATTTCGTTGCGCATGACTGCTTCGTCCCATTCTTTTTTTTCTTCGTCGTTTTCTATAAGGAGCCGAGGGACTTTGTTCGGTTTATCATTGCCATCAAGCGCCACCATTACTACATAGGCGCGGTTAATAAAAGTTTTTATGCCTGCAAAGCTTTCCACAAAGCTGTCCACGCAAATTTCCATGGATGTATTGCCGACATGCGTCAGCTGTCCGATAAGCACCACCATGTCATTGACATAGGCCGGCGCTTTAAACTCGAGATCATCGATCAAAACCGTCGTAACGTTGCAGTTGGAATGTCTGCGTGCCACAACCGCCGCCACCACATCGATCCATTGAACAAGCCTGCCTCCGAATAGGCGGCCGCTGCCGTTGATATCTTCGGGCATCACGATCTGGATCTGTTCGGTTTTGGAATCGGCAATTTTCTTCATGATCATTTGTTCCATAGTTGTTTAATTAAAGGGTTTCGCGCATGTAGCTTCCCCTTGTAATCCCTTCCCTGCTCTTCTTTTCTTGAAAATCTTTAAGTATTTGTATACAATCCGATCTTGACTCTTTCGTAAATAGCATCATCGTGAAATCGAGATTTTTTAGCATATGCGGCTTATCGGCATAGTAGATCGGCTCCGCATTGAGGATTTCGGTGATACCGTCGTGGCAAATTACCGAAAACCGTTTGCCTTTTCTGTCGGTAAGCGCACAGTTTCCTTTATTATTGCATCCGATTTCTATTTTTACAGGGCAATTACGCGTGAGCATCACCGGGAAATAACCATAAGAAACGATGCCGATCGGAATACCTTCTCCGAGCGCGGTAATTTGTTTGAAGCTTATTTCCGGCGACAGAACGCAAGCGTTGACCTCGATATCAGCTAAGGCTTTCAGCGCGTGCGTATTGGCGATATTCAGCCCGAAACCACCCGTCGCTTCAAATCCCTGTTCTTTTGCAAGCAGAACGCGTCCTAATGTGTGGCACATGGCTTCGTTGATGCCCGCTGATCTGAGACTTTGAAGAGCGGAAACGATCCGTTCCTCATCTTCAAAAAAAACGCGCGGCAGTTCGGCGCCGAGTTTAAGCTTATATTGATCAAGTATTTTTGGAGAAAGGTTTTCAAATTCAAATAACGACAGATAGGCTCTATCGACGGATTGAAGGATTTCTTCGCTGATTTGTTCAGCCGACAAAAAACGGACATAGCTGCGGGGGATCTCTTTTTTGGATATGCGCCGCGGATAATTAAGCTTAACATTGGACGCATTCGGTGATAAGGAATGCGAATTTTCTCTGATTTCATTTAATTTATCGCATGCTTTCCTCCTCAATTCATTAAGCGATGAAAACGGAAGAAAAAGACCCTCATCAAGCGTTCCCTCAACGGAACGCGCAAAATATACGGTGCCGCCCAATTTCGAAAGCTGAACGGTCAGCTCTGCATCGGTAATCGATTTTGTCTGCGCCTTTTGAAATACAGCACCTTCAACGTTGACTTGATTGATTCCGTCTGTGATCGTCAGCTTCAAGGATTCGTTTAATTTTGCTACATAAAAAATTCGGATGCCGACGCAAGGGGTTTCTTTCATCCGGAAGGAAATACTATCGAAACTCGCCGTCGCTTTTTTATCGTCCTCGCCTCGTATGCCGAACATCTCTCTGCCAAGCTGATTCTTAAAATACCCTTTGGTGAAACCGCTGCGGCTGAATACGTCCTTTAATGTTCTGCGGTCATAATCTTCGCCTTTGAATGCCGCTATGATACTGCGTATGACGGATACGACATACGCGGCGCTTTTCATCCGTCCCTCAATCTTCAGGCAAGCGACCCCCATATCGCGAAGTTCGTTTACTTCATCAATAAGAGAATTGTCTTTAAGAGAAAGATTGTGATTGCCTTCCTGCTCGACTCTAAAAGGAAGGCGGCAGACCTGCGCGCAAAGACCTCTGTTTCCGCTTCGCTCGCCCAAAGCGCTGCTGAAATAGCATTGACCCGAAACACTCATGCAAAGCGCCCCGTGCACAAATACTTCGATTTCGGCGGATCTGCTTTGAATCATGCGCTCGATTTCGATTTTTGAAAGCTCACGGGCAGCGACAATGCGGTTAAATCCCATCCGCGATAGCATACGGCAGTCGCTGACGTTGTGGGCGCTCATCTGGGTAGAAGCGTGAACAGCCATATCAGGACAAATTTCTTTGATCAGGCGCAGTATGCCAAGATCCTGAACAATGATCGCATCAAAGCCGGCTTTTGCCGCAAATACGATTTCTTCGACGACAGAGCGCGTTTCTTCGTCAAAAAATATGGTATTCAGTGTCAAAAAGGCTTTTTTTCCACGAAGATGACAGTATTTGACACCCTCAACGATTTCTTTGGTGTTGAAATTGGCGGCATTTCTTCTGGCGTTTAAAATCTTTCCGCCAAAATATACGCTGTCGGCGCCCGCCGTGATCGCATCTTTCAATATTTCCAAATTGCCCGCAGGTGCAAGTATTTCGATTGAATCTTTTTTCATTAAGCCCTCAATAGTAATCTTATTGTCATTATATCTTTTTTTGGCAGTGATTCATACATTGTGCCGTTACGAAAGTAAAAAAATCAAAAATCACTTGATTTAGAATATATGTTCGCATATAATAGGTTTTAAAGGAATATCTAGAACATATGAACGAAAAAATATTTTTCCATATCGACGTTAACAGCGCATTTTTGAGCTGGGAAGCAGCGTTTCGTATGGCGGCGGGAATCGATAAAATTGATTTGCGGACGATACCGAGCATTGTGGGCGGGGACGTGGAAAAGCGTAAGGGAATCGTGCTTGCAAAATCGGTGCCCGCAAAAAAATATGACATACAAACCGGCGAACCCGTGGTATCAGCTATAAAAAAATGCCCTTCGCTGGTTATTGTCAAACCGACCTACGGTCTGTATATGAATGCCAGCGAATCCTTCTTTAAACTGCTTTTGCAATATTCCCCTTGCGTTCAGCAATATTCCGTCGATGAATGTTTCATGGATTATACGGGCAGCATCAAAATATTCGGCGAGCCTGTGCAAGCCGCCGATGAAATACGCGCACGCGTTAAAAAGGAACTAGGATTTACCGTTAATGTAGGCATAGGTCCCAGTAAGCTG
>DAITPG010000121.1:0-7274 GCA_036833715.1 Eubacteriaceae bacterium
TATTGGCACCGTGCATTTCTGCCGGTTGCCGGGCTTCATCGTGCCTAATCACTCAGCCGCTCCTAATAAGGGTGTATTTATTTGATTGAATCCATTGTATCATATGACGCAGAGTTTTACAATGTTCTGCATAGTTGTTCTAAAAATATATTTTTTTGGCTGAGGGAGCAGCGTTCGAATTTGTCGCTGCTTTGTTATGGTATAATTGCTTGGAATGTTAAAATTCTATTGACAACAAGCCAGTTCTTGATTTTTGACTTTTGTTCGTGACTAAACTGCGGTCATGCCGCGTCGCGGTTGTGGCTAACTTTTCTCGAAAAGTTGATCAAAAGGAACTTGACAGGCGAAAGATCGACTTGTAAATAGCTTTTGAGTTAAGGTCGGTTCGTGATTTTTTACTTCGGATCGTATATAAACTGCGGTCATGCCGTAGTCGACGGCAGCGACATCCTTTTCTCGAAAAGGATGCAAAAGGAGACTCGCTGATAAGGCCTGCGAGAACGTTGCCCAAAGCATTTTGACAGATGGATACTCGACTTGTAAACCGGGTTTCAAGGAAAAAGATTGAAAGAAAAATTTAAACCCTAGTACAAGCTCGTATCCATCTATACCAAACTGCTTTGGAACGTTCCGTCTGGCCCTGCTCGCCCTTATCAAGCTCGCGGCTCCGCACCCGCCGATGGTGGACTAAAAGCATTTCTTTGATTTGCAGGTTAGAATATATTCTTTTGGTATAACAACGATCAATCCTACGTTTATCAAGCGGTGGGAAGGCATCCCAAGCATCATAAGCACGAGTGTATGCGCCATATACATTCGACGAAGCGAAGCGTAGGAGTTCTATATGGCGCAATATGAGCGGAGTTTACGGAGCGAAGGACATTAATTTATCCAAAATATTTTGGTATAGATAAATTGAGGTTTATCAGGCCGGCTGGTATTTTGCTTTTGAAGAAAGCGAAATGCCTGTATGAGCATGGCTTTAGCCATGCGAATTATTTCCAGTTTTCCTTTTAGGCCTTTATAAGCCGAAATTTATCTGTCAAAATCTTTTGGGTAACATCAACGAGGTGCTTATGGCTTGGTATCTTTTGCCTGCTTTTCGAGAAAAGAAGGTCGCTGCCGCGCGACTGCAGCAGGACTGCAGTTTTGGCACATTTCGAATTTAAAAATCACGAACATTCTTATATCAACAATAGCAGCTTCTAAATGCTTTGGGTAACGTCCCTGCAAGCCTTATCAGCGAGTACCTTTTGTCCAACTTTTCGAAAAAAGTTGGTCGCTGCCGCCGACGCGGCATGAATAAATCATTACACGTCTAAGGTGAAAAATAACGTACCGCATCAACTACATGAAATATATGGATTATGACTTAATCGTCGTCCACATCGCTGCAAAACAAAACCCGCCTTTCGGCGGGCAAGAATTTACTATGCTTATTTAATATACTGCGTCGGATTCGTATAAACGCCTTTGACCAATAAGGCAAAGTGCAGATGCGTTCCGTCCGAAATTTCATAAAGAGCGGTGCTGCCGACCTTGCCGATGACTTGTCCCGCTTTTACGGTATCGTTAAGGCTTACCTTCACATCGGTCGAAAGATTGGCGTATTCGGTGTAGATATTGTTGCCGTGGTCGATCTTGACGGTGGTGCCCAGTTTGGCATCGTTTCGTATCTCAACGACCTTGCCGGCGTAGGCTGCCTTCACTTCTTCGTCCAGCGATGCCTTCAAGTCGATGCCGGCATGGTCCGAACGGTATTCGTTGAACGTCTTCGAATAAACGGGGTCGGTTCCCATGCTGAACGCCATCGTGATTTCTTTGGATGCCACGGGAAGCGTGATCTTCGAAAGATCGATGGCTCCCGAGGAGGCTTCCTCGGCTTCGTCGTCCGCCGCCGTTTCATTGCTTGCCGTGTTTTCGGAAGGTTCATCGGTTGAGATCGGTTCCGATATGCCGGAATCCGTGCCTTCGTTTTCATCGGGCGTCGGGTTGTCGATGATGTTGTTCAAGTCCAGCTTGCTCTGGTCGTCCGTATCCGTCTGGCTGTTGTTGTTTTGATTGTTTATGTTGTTTTTGTACTCATTGTTGGAGATCGTGTTGATCACGACGACCGTGCCGATAATGAGCAGGGATATTACAATGAATATCGTCGATATAAAGTTTTCCTGTTTTCTTTTTTCCGGGCCTCTTTCTTCCGGGTCGCGCGGAATATCGTTTCTGTCCATAATGTCCTCCAATATAAATAAATTTCCAAGAATCATTCGGCAAAAAACAGATCATTTGGAAAATGCTGCAAAATTATACTGTTGATTCCTCTACTGCCTGATGATTGATATCCCTATTATTTACTCGGGAAGGCCTTTTTATACAAAAAATGTTCAGGCTGCTGAAAATCCGAACCGCAAAGTGCTACAGTGTTGACATTTAAGCACGATATCATGTATAATTATTTTATTATAAATTCAATTGAGGTTTTTTATGTTAATTTCTCTATCAGACTATGCAAAAAATCACAATAGGAGTTGTGATACTGTCCGCCGTTTTGCTGAAAGCGGCACTTTAAAAACCGCACACAAAATAGGGCGTAATTGGGTAGTTGACAGCAAAGAAGAATATCCGGTAAAAAAGAGAACAACAAACAAACCAATAACCGTGATTTCTCTTTTTGCAGGCTGCGGTGGCATGGATTTAGGATTTATCGGCTGATTTGATTTTCTTGGTACGCATTATGAAAAAACAAATTTTGATATTATTTGGGCAAATGAAATAAACCGTGCCGCTTGTGAAACATATCGCAATAATCTTGGTAATCATATTATTGAGGGCGATATATGTAAGAGGATAGAGGACTTACCTTCTTATGCTGATGTTGTCATCGGCGGTTTTCCCTGTCAAGATATTTCTATCAATGGAAAAATGATGGGCATTAACGGTAAAAGAAGCAGCCTTTATACTTACATTATTGAAGCAGTAAAACGTACTAATCCAAAAATTTTTGTTGCTGAAAATGTTGGCGGCCTGTTACTTAAACAAAATAAATATTCCTTGAATACAATTCTTGCTGACTTTAATTCATTGGGCTATAAAATCAGCTATCAATTATATAATGCTGTGAATTATGGAGTGCCACAAACTCGTGAGAGGGTAATATTTGTCGGCACGAGAAAAGATGTGCCGGATTTTGTTGCGCCTGCGCCTACATGCAGTAAGTATGTAACTGCTAAGGAAGCTCTCGGCGATCTTGAAGCTCACGAAAAAGATGAGGCTTTTTCACATATTTGGAGTAAAGCAAATGTGAGCGGCGAGCAGGGCAACCGCCGTTTGGTAGCGAGTAGGCCTGGCTACACAATGCGCGCAGAATGCCATGGAAATACACATTTTCATTATGAGTTGCCACGCCGGATCTCTATGAGGGAAGCAGCAAGAATACAATCGTTTCCGGATTCATTTATTTTTAGTTGTGGTTTGAGGGAAACGGAACGCCAGATAGGAAACGCTGTTCCCCCTGTATTAGCTTGGCACATTGCAAATGCGGTAAAATTAGTTATAAAAGGGATTGCAGATGATAAAGATAGAATTTGAACAGATATTAGATAGGTGTTGCGCACAATTAACACATGAAGCGCAATCGATAAA
Organism: Eubacteriaceae bacterium; assembly: GCA_036833715.1. Lineage (GTDB taxonomy): Bacteria > Bacillota > Clostridia > Eubacteriales > Anaerofustaceae > JBGMEA01. The sequence goes on from DAITPG010000121.1 coordinate 3,640, forward strand.
CTTTTCAACTTCATCGCAATTTGAAAATCGTGTGAGAGAAGTATTGCACAATTTAACATTAGATGATACATCTTTTGAAATTGACTTTAATCCGAGTCCGCAAGCATTCCCCGATATTGCTATGGGTGAATATGGCGTTGAAGTAAAATTTACTTTAGCTGACACATGGCGTAGTGTTGCAAACAGTGTACTTGAAACACAACGTATTGAGGCTGTAAAACACATCTATATTGTTTTCGGGAAAATGGGTGGTGTGCCTGAAGTGCGTTGGGGAGAGTATGAGAAAAGCGTCATTCATGTCAGAACTTCCCACGTCCCTCGTTTTGAAGTTGAATTGCTCTCTGAAAAAGTGGCGGTAAAACAGCCATTATTTGAACAAATGGGCATAAAATATGATGATTTTCGTAAGCTAAATATGCAAGAGAAAATGCGCCATATACGTACATATGCTCGAAAAATACATCCGGACGGGCGTTTATGGTGGATTGAAGATAAAGATGCAGACGAACACACGGTACCTATTCAAGCACGTCTTTATACTAATTTGACCTTAGAAGAAAAAACAAGGCTGAGAGCCGAAGCAGCTCTTTTATGCCCTAATATAGTAAAATCCGGCCGTTCACGAAATAAGTATGATGACATGGTGTTATACTTACTTACATATCATGGTGTCCTTTGCCATCAAGCACGTGATTTATTTTCGGCTGGCAGTGTAGCCAACCCACAAAATGATGATGAGGGTGGTATTTATATAGAACGTGCTTTAAAACTTATTGAAGCAGAAATGAGAGAAGCATCATTAAGAATGGACGATGCCTTATTTGTTGAATATTGGGGTGAGAGTGTAGCTCCAGAAAAAAGGATTAATCGCTGGCTTGTAAAAGCAGATGAAGTTGCGCAAGGGTGGATACCTTCAAAAAGCTTGTTTCTTGAGTGAGTATCTATATTTATTTTACATTATTTTTCTAAATTAAGTTAAAAATAGACGACAAATTAAACACGTTAAAATGCTTGATAATTCAACATTGAAAGCGTGTTTTATTTATTATTATTCAAATGATTCTTTGTATGGTATTATTTATTCGTATAATAATGCACCACGCTCGTGCCGTAAAAATACTGCTTGATGATTTCGGTATAGGGATTGTCGCCCGCGGCCAAGTAGTCGGCTCCGTACAAGCTCAGGCCGATGCCGTCGCCGTAGCCGTATACGGTAAAGATCACTTTTTTGGAATCCGCCGCAATTTTATAACAGTTGGAATTGAGCGCAAACGCAGTGGAGATCTCCAGCCCCGTAAACTGCTTGTTGCCGATGACCACGGATGCCACGCTGCCGCTGTCATTATAGTCCGTGATTTTGATCTGCTCGCTCAGCTTGCTTTTGGTAAGCTCGATATCCGGATAATAGGCTTTCATCAGCAGCACAAAATCCTCGCTGGCGAATTCGCGTCCGCTTTGCGAAAACGGCTCGGGCGCGTTTTCGGGGCTTGCCGCGCTCGCTAGGTATTTGACCTCATCCCCGTATACGTTGGAATAGCTTTCCGTCGTTCCCCACGAAGCGTAGAAAAAACGGGGCAAAATCAGCTGTCCGTTGTAGGTGATCACCTCGTTGCGCGTTTCCTCCACGGCGCGGTTGATCTTGGCGGCAAACTGCGCCTTTTCCAATGAGGAGATGGTCGTTTCGTACGGAAATTTGGTGTTCATGTACCAGTCGTCCGTGTAGCCGGGGCAGCAGCGGTCATCGTCGCACAGCTGATACTGCGGATGCGCGGTCTTCCTGTTTCCCTCCAGCGAGTAATCATAATAATAGGCATAGGTGCGGATGAGCACCGCCATCGCCTTAAAGGTTTCCTCATGAAAATCGTTGTTGAGGTAATAGGCCAGCACCCCTTTGATGTAATTGTCCATGGGGATGGTCTCTACCCCGTTCTTTTCGACGCGCAAAATCGTCACGTCCGGATCGGTGAGATCTTCCGTGTTCAGATGATTTCCCGGTTCGGACTCGCTTACGCAGCCCTTGATAAAAAGGAAGGGAAGGACGAGCGTCAAAAAAAATAAAATCACAAGCGGCCTTACGATATTCTTTCTCATATCTATAAATATTCACGAAGGGGGGCGAGTATATAAAAAATCGTTTGAAAATGGCGGAATTTAATATATAATAATAGTTCGGAGGAAAACAACCAATGCTAGACAAATTAATGGGCCTCAAGGAAAAATACGATCAGCTCACCGAGGACATCGGTAAGCCCGAAGTGCTTTCCGATCAGGCAACCTATACCAAACTGCTTAAAGAACGCGCCAATCTCGAAGAGATCGTGATGAAATACAACGAATACAGCGACATTTCCGGGCAGATCGCCGATAACAAGGCGATGCTGGATGGCAACAACGACGATGAGTTCCGCCAGATGCTCTACGAGGACATTCAACAGCTCAACGAGCAGCGCGAAAGAATCGAAGAGGAGCTGCGCATCCTGCTTCTGCCCAAGGACCCCAACGACGACAAAAACGTGATCGTGGAAATCCGCGCGGGCGTCGGCGGAGACGAAGCGGCGCTGTTTGCCGGCAACCTGCTGCGCATGTACACAAGATACGCCGAACGCAACCGCTGGAAGATTGAAATGCTTTCGATCAACGACATCGGCATCGGCGGCTATAAGGAAGCGATCTTTTTGATTGCGGGCAAGGGCGCTTATTCGCGCCTCAAATATGAAAGCGGCACGCACCGCGTACAGCGCGTGCCCGAAACCGAATCCGGCGGACGCATCCATACCTCCGCGGCTACGGTTGCCGTGCTGCCCGAAGCCGAGGATGTGGAGGTGGAGATCAATCCGCTTGATCTGCGCATCGACGTGTACCGCTCCTCCGGCAACGGCGGGCAGAGCGTCAACACCACCGACTCCGCCGTGCGCGTCACGCATATGCCCACGGGGATCGTAATTGCCTGCCAGGACGAAAAATCTCAGCTCAAAAACAAAGACAAGGCGCTTAAAATTTTAAAGGCGCGCCTTTTTGAAATCGAGCAGCAGAAGCAGAATGACGAGATCGCCGAAAACCGCAAAAGCCAGGTCGGCAGCGGAGACCGCAGCGAGCGCATCCGCACCTATAATTTTCCGCAGGGGCGCGTCACCGACCACCGCGTCAACCTTACGCTGTATAAGCTGGACGAAGTGCTGGACGGCGCCATCGACGAATTCATCAATTCGCTGATTACCTCCGACCAGGCCGAACGCATGAAAGCTTAAAATCGGTTCAGACAAACGAATTTTTATACAAATCAATCGCCCTTCTATGCACTCGAAGGCATGAAATCGTGATCAAAATTGATAATTTTACTATAATCATACATTTTTAGTAGAAAATTCTGTTTTCATCCATTATAATGGAAAACAAAAACATCGAGGTGAAAGCATGAAAAAAGGATTTATTCATTATCTTCCGTACTGTGGCGTGATGGCCGCAGCAACCTTCATCTTTACGGCAATCAATTTAACGCTGCCTTTCGGCACCAAGGGCGTGCTAGTGCATCTGGGCGCGGCAATGGCCGTGGTGGTTGCGTTTATCCTGCCGCCGTTTTATGCCGCAGGTTCGGCAGCCCTCGGTATGGCATTGTACGACCTGCTGAGCCCGTG
>DAITPG010000122.1:0-7215 GCA_036833715.1 Eubacteriaceae bacterium
TTCTTCCAAGCAATGCATTAAAAAGAGAAAAAAGGCAAAATGCCGCAAGATTCACGGCTACAATGCTGGCTCCGGCAGGCATCGTATAGGCAAAAGAAAGAAAAATCCCTATAAAAAAGCAGGTTACCGACAATATGGCAGAACTGAGGATCACCGAAAAAAAGCTTTTAAATATCCGCATCGATGTAAGGGCTGGGAAGATAATTAAACTGGATATCAGCATCGCCCCCATAAGGCGCATGCCAACAACAATGGTAACTGCCGTTAAAAAAGCAAGCAGCATATTATAAATGCCCGCCTTTGTTCCCGTGGCTTTGGCAAAGCCTTCATCAAAGGTAACCGCAAAAATTCTGTTATAAAATAAGGCATAAAGAATCAAAACCACAACCGACAATCCAATACTCAAAAAAACATCGCTTTTGCTCATGGCAAGAATGCTGCCGAACATATATCCGCAAACATCGGTATTCATTCCTGTCGTCAGAGAAGTTACGATGACGCCGAAAGCCAATGCGCTGCTTGAGATAAGCGCAATCGCCGCATCTCCCTTTATTTTGCTGTTTTCGCTGATCCGCAGCAGAAAAAACGCGCAGATCACAACCACAGGCACCGAAATCTCCAACGGAGTCAAATGAAGCGCCATGGCGATGGACAAAGAACCAAAGCCTACATGGGACAATCCGTCACCGATCATCGAATATCGTTTTAAAACAAGGCTTACACCCAATAATGACGAGCATAAAGCTACGAGACCTCCCACCAAGACCGCTCTTACAATAAACTGGTACGAAAATAAGTCGCGCAAAAGATCAATCATAGGATGTCTCCGTTCATCATGTATTTTGAAATGCTGTTATTTTTATATTCTTCTGCCGTGCCGTAAAATAAGGTTTTATTCTTCAAATGAAGTATTTTTGTTGCACTTTGCATCACACCCTGCATGTCATGGGAAACCATAACTACGGTAATTGCGTTTTCGATATTGATTTTCTGGATTAATGCGTAAAACTCCGCTTTTACCAAAGGATCCAGCCCGACCGCGGGTTCGTCCAAAAAAATCAGTTTGCCTGTGGAACAAAGCGCCCTTGCAAGCAAAACACGCTGCTGCTGGCCGCCCGACAACTCTCTGTAGCATATCTTTTTTAAATCGCCTATGCCCAAAAGCTCCATATTTTTCTCGGCGGTCTTTTTATTGCCTGCCGAAAAAAAAGGGCTTTTCAATTTGTTTAAACACCCCGATAAAACGATTTCGTTTACCGATGCCGGAAAATCCTTTTGAACCACGGTCTGCTGCGGCAGATATCCGATCTCATTGGGGGAAACATTCTTATAAAGAATGTTTCCCCCCTGTGTCGGGATCAGTTTAAGTATGGCTTTCATTAAGGAAGTTTTGCCCGAGCCGTTTTCACCGATGATACAAAGATAATCTCCTTCATCGATAAAAAGATCCACATTGGCCAAAGCTGTCTTGTTGTCGTATTTAACGGTTACTTTTTCACAGGTGATCAGATTCATCAATTGAGTCCCTTCTTGAGATTGACAGCGTTTTGCTTCATAATGCTTACGTAAGTGGCGCCCTGCGCAAATTCATCCGCTGTTACATTGTGGCAGCTGTGCATGAGCAGCATTTCGGTTCCCGTTTGCTCGCTGATCGCTTTTGCGATATTCTGATTGCTGAGTTCAATATAAAAGACTGCGGAAACCTTGTTTTCTTTTACGGAATCTATCAGATAAGCAATTGTCGCCGCGCTGGCCTCGGTTTCGGTGCTGCAGCCATTAAATGCCGCGCGGTAATCAAGCCCGAACTCATCGGCAAAATAACGCAGCGGAAAACGGTCGCCGATGATAAAAATCTTATGCTTGGCTTCATTGACGATTTGCTGTATTTCTTCATCCACTTCTTCAATATCTTTAATATAGAATTCCGCATTTTTTTCATAAACGGACTTATTTGCGTCGTCGGCTTCACAGGTTGCCTTCAAGATGCCGTTGATGATCTTTACCGCGTTTTTTGGCGAAGTCCAGATATGTTCATCATATTCGATGCCTTCTTCATGCTCATCCTCTTCTTCGCCTTCCTCATGCTCGTGCTCTTCTTCCTGCATGCCTTCTTTGGTTTCTTCTTCAACGGCATCCACAAAGTCCATCATGCGAATGATCGTCATGTTGCTTGTATCCATAGATTCTAAAATAGAATCCACCCATGCATCGGCTTCACCGCCGTTATAGATAAACACATCGCAGTTTTGTATTTCCAGTATATCGGCAGGGGATGGGTCATAAGAATGGATCTCCATTCCAGGCTTAATCAGCATCTGCACATCTGCTGTATCCTTGGAAATCGCTCTGGCGAAGTCATAGGCAGGAAATATAGTTGCGACGATTTTTAATTGACTGTCTGAAGCATTATCGCTGTTTGCCGATTTGGAGCATCCCGCAAAAGAAGCGATCAAAAATAACCCCAACAAAATGGAAATGATTTTTTTCACGTAAATAAAACCTCCGATAAATTTTAATGAATTGAAGTAGATTAAAAGTGAGGAGAGGTTCAATTATTCATACGGATTTTTTGTTCGATCAAAGTAGCAAGACATATAAAAAATTTATTAAAGATAAGAGTTATAAGAAAAATAAATACGGGAAAAAAGTTAAATAAAGCAGGCGAACCCAACAAGATATCATTCTTAAAAACAGCAGAAATTAAATTCAGATGAATACATATGGGGCAATGTTCACCTGTGCAATGGTGCTCGGTAAATTCGATGGTATATAAAGAAGAAATGCAGAAAGCCGCAACAACAAAAAAGCAAACAAATAAAAACAGCAGTTTTCTTATACTTTCTTTATTACGCATTTACTTCTCCCTCCGCAAGGTTATTTATTTTTGCCGCACTTTGAGCATGTGCCATACATAATGGTTTTATAGCAGTCGATATTAAATTGATGTTCCTTAAAGAGATGATTCTGCAAGCCTTTAAATTGGCTGCATTCCAAGTGAATAAGCTTTCCGCAGTCAATACATTTCAGATGAAAGGAAGGGGATAATTCCTGTTTCGCTTCGACATATTGGTAGCAGGCGCTTTCTCCGTTTTCTGATACATATCGAAAAACCAGACCTTCTTTTACAAGTTTGTCAAGGTGGCGGTAGATTGTTGTTTTCCCGACAGGTGTTCCGTCATGCTTTAAATATTCATAAATATCATCGGCAGTCGAATGCTTATCTTTGTGTAAGGTAAGACAATTGAATACCCATTCTCTTTGTTTTGTTTTATACGCGCCTATTGTTTCCATCTTTGCATCCATAAAGTGAAATTGATTTTCAATTTCAATTATAAACCGCATAAAATAAAAGTCAATAATCCTTGCCAAATGATTGACTTATTTTTACAGTCAGATAATTCCATAATCAAATTGAGTTGTTTTTTTGTGTTGAACAATGTTAAAATAGTTGAAAAATAAGATGAGGTCAAAATGAACCAGGTATATGCACCCGGCTGCGCGCTGCTGATCTATAAACCGCATTTGGCGGAACAAATACAAAAGTTTTTTAATACTCAAACGGAAATGCCGGCCCATACGATTTGCTGCCGTCATGAACCCATGCTGACTATCGGTACACAAATCATCAATACATGTCCCGGCTGCGACCGTAGATTCAGGGAATTGTACGAAGGAGTATCAACAGTTTCTTTATGGGAAATGCTAGCCGACAGCGATGTTTTTGAATTTCCGAATTATCAAGGATCAAAGATGACGATCCACGATGCCTGCCCTGCGCGTTCCGAAGAACGCATCCACAACGCTATAAGAAAATTGCTAAATCGAATGAATATCGATATTGTGGAGCCTCCAAATACGCGTTCGCGTTCGGTTTGCTGCGGAGACAGCTTCTACGGTCAGCTGCCTGTGGATGCTGTAAAATCGCAAATGAAAAAAAGAGCCGATGAAATGCCCTGTGAAGAAGTGGTGGTTTATTGTGTTTCCTGCGTGAAAGCGATGCATATCGGCGGGAAAAAACCGCGATACATCGTTGATTTATTGTTCGCCGAGCAAACAGAGATTGGAATATTTGAACCGGACTTATGGCACAATGAACTTCAAAATTTTATCGACGCTCATTAATCGCTCATTAATTTGGGTTAACAAGGATTAAAATGAACAATTTGATTAATAAACTCATCTTATATCGAGACTTAGGCAAAGATCCTGCAATAAATAAAATCACTTCGATTATCGATAAATTAAACAACGCAGCAGATTCTAATGACAATGCTCAGGACCTTGTAGGTAAAGAGCTGGGAAGGTTGGTTGCGTTTGCCTCCGATTTTCAATTGAGCGGCGATATTTGGCTTCATTATATAACCTATCGTATCATTATGGACGAAAATCCGTTCAGCCTTGCCTGTGAGAAAAACGGAGCGCCCGGCGGCAGCATAGAAACATTAGCCGTTTATGATCTTTCGATTATTATCGAGCTTATCACTTTTGATTTTGCTGAGGCGAAAAACAAATTAATTGCGGATCGGTTTTCCCTTCTTCGCGATTACCGCGCAGCTGACAGGGTGCGGCTCAATCAAAATGCGGAATTCGGCGATATGATCCGTTATTTAAGCGACAAACTTATCGGCGCAAAAAATGCCGATGATTTTTTTAACGCAGTTGCAGCATTTTATAAGGATTGCGGCGTCGGAGCCTTCGCATTTCATAGAGCGTTTCGCATCAACGATGAAAAGGGCAGTGTCAAACTTTGCCCGATCCAAGCGATGGACACGGTTTCGTTTAATGAGTTGGTTGGCTACGAGAATCAAAAAAGAAAGCTCATCGAAAATACCGAGGCTTTCGTCCGTGGGCAAAAAGCAAACAATGTATTATTATTCGGCGACAGCGGAACAGGTAAGTCGACCAGCATCAAGGCGGTCGTAAACGCCTATTTCAACCGGGGAATCCGCTTGATAGAAGTTTACAAGCATCAAATGAAGGATCTTCCCGCTATCCTATCCATTTTAAAATCAAGAAATTATAAATTTATCCTTTATATGGACGATCTTTCCTTTGAAGAATTTGAAACCGATTATAAATTTCTGAAAGCGGTCATTGAAGGCGGTACCGAAACCAAGCCTGAACACATCCTAGTTTATGCAACGTCCAACAGAAGACATCTCATTAAAAAAACCTGGAAAGACCGCAGCGACATGGAGATCGATAACGATATCCATCGCTCCGATTCCATGGAAGAAAAGCTGTGTCTTGTCAACCGTTTCGGCTGCATCATTCATTATTCCAAGCCTAGCAGACAGGATTATTTCGATATCGTATTGGATCTTGCGATGCGTTTTGGGATCGATACGGATCAAGAAGAACTTTGCAGGCAGGCTGCCCAATGGGAAATGAGCCATGGCGGCATTTCGGGCAGAACAGCGCAGCAGTTTATCAATGCTTGGCTGAGCCATGCTGATAATACTGAAGTGCTTAATTGAAATTGTATCCTTTTCCTTTTAAAGCCTCTACTGCCTTCGTAAAATCTTCTTTTTTGGTCAAAATATAATCCGTGTTGTAGGTGGAAACGGCAAAAACAGAGATGCCGCGTTCAAACAGCAGACTTGTTATGGTTGATAATATTCCCACAAGTGAAAAATCCAATTCTCCTTCGATTCTGAAAGCATTCCAGCCATCGCTTCTGGATGATGCGTTGGAAGGCACTCGGTCTGATGAGCATACCAAAGACAATTCCTCATCCGTCTTTGCGATGAAAAATAGTTCATCTGAAAAGTCCACTTTCTTTAAATCTGAAATTTTGCAGACCGTTAATTCTTGATTGATTATTTTTAATTGCATTATTTATCTCACATTCTCTTTTTATGACACATTGCATCCTTTGGTATCTTAGACGTGAAAAGATCAAAAGAATCAAGTAATCGATTTCTTTCAAAATCCATTCGAAGGATATACGGCATCCAGTCGATGATCATTAAAAAGGAATCGCAGCCGAACGACGGATCATAATAATTTTAGTTAATAATCCATAATTCCTGTGCTATAGCCTTTACACCATCAAACACCTTGAACAATCGCATATGATTATCACGGGGACCTCCTTCAGGTTCCCTTGAAAGTGTTCGAAAAAGCGATTGTGTTGTAGAGCAAAGTTGTCCGCATTATTCACAATACCTAATTCGATTTGCAGCGCTCTTGTCAAAAATATATCGTATCTCATCCTGTTATTCCGTTTTCTTGCACCATTCTGAATCGGTGTCATTTATCGCAAAAGCCATAGTTGTCATTCAACCATCTTTGCATACTAATACCATTTCATCCATTTTAAAAAAATTAATTTGTGTAATTTTTTATATTTTGCAAGATAACTTATTCGAGTGATTCGCTAGCCCGCTCGATTTATAGTATGCATAATGTGTTACTAAAGATCATTTCAGACTCGAATAATTAGATATTAGCAATCATTAGCGGCTAAAAATAAATAGAGTGATTTGTGAGAAACTAAAAGGATGAAATTTGTATAGTGACGTTAAAAAGTTTATCATTCTAGTATCAATAAGATTATAACATGAAAAATATTGAGTCGAATTATCCGGAGATTGAAATCAATGAGGTAAGTAGAATTTTATTATTAGTTTTATCAGCGACTTCATTTTAGAAGTTCAATTGATTATTTCCTTAAATACTATTATATCTTGCTAACCGTGCCTTTGTCTTGAAAAATGATAAATACCTTGATAAATAAAATTATGTACATATTGATATAATATAAAACTTATACAAAGAGCCGATTATAACAAATTACAATAATAGTTGACAGACATTATTTTACATGTTACGATAAAAACAATTAAATAACACATTAGGTGTCGATTTGACGATCGATGAAAAGGGAAATGGGTTAAAATCCCATGCGGTCCCGCCGCTGTAAGAGCGTAATCCTTACTATATGCCACTGGTTTTACCGGGAAGGCTGTAAGGGTGTTTGATGCTCGAGCCAGAAGACCTGCCTGTATGTGACAGTTGTGCTTCTACGAGAGATGGAGGTGATTAAGAGTTTGTGCCTATTGCCAAAAAACTCTTGCTTCTCGTTACACGAAAAGCAAGAGTTTTTTTTGTGAACGCCGAATACAAGACAATAAGGGAGATCTTATATAATGAATTTTGATTATTTTGATAAGTTATGGAACGAAAGAACAACCTCAGACGAGCAAAACCGAA
>DAITPG010000123.1:0-7194 GCA_036833715.1 Eubacteriaceae bacterium
AACACTTTATCCACCAATCATACTTATAATCATATAAAACCGAATTTTCTTTATTTTGGAGAATATAAAGCCAGTCAAAAAAATCGTAATGAGTAAATTCAAAGACATTTAGGCTAAAGCTATCTATGAAATTAGAAAATAATTGTTTCCAAGAGAAAGTAACACAATCAGATGTCACGCAATTTTCATCACCAATGAACGCTTTAATACTATCCTTAAACTCAATGAAACCGTAAAGATAATTTAGGTATAATGTTAATCGCGAAAATATAATTTCATTTTTACCACTTTTATCAAATAGGCGAAACTCGAATTGTGAAAAAATATCTCTGATGATTGAAATATTAAAAATCTTTTTTCTTGCAAAGACTTTATGACTATGACATAAATTACCTTTTCACAAATTTTAACGAGAAACTGACTAATATCATCTTTAAAAATAGTTCTGTATATGCTATTAAGCAAAGTAACTAATTTAATTCTTAATGGTAAGTTATGTAATAAGTATTTATCGGTATTTAAAATAAAATCAGAAATGAGTTCAACAACTTCATCAAATTCTATATCTAGATCGTTTTCATAAATATCAAAATTATAATGATACCGATGCGTAAACAGTTTTCTTCAAATTTGATTCTCCTATGCTGCATGCAAAGCTTAGATATTTGATAAACTTTTTTTAATTCTAAAGTAATAAGCGATCGCAACCATTGCAAAATAGCCGAATTCGACGATAACCAAAGTTTGTGTTGCCAACGAAAACCAAATCATCAAATCAAAATCCGATCTTACGAAAATATTTAATAGAATCAAAAGGATATATAATATAATCAAAGGTAAAAAACAAATCAAATAATTTACCGCTAATTTTTTGGCATTTTTGAGTTTATCGATTTGATTTACATAAAATACGGGTATTTCATCGGTATATAATTTGAACCATACATTTGAAAATTGGACATGCGAAACCGAATTATACGCCAGAGTCCAACCTTTTTTTATATTTAAATCATAATAAGACTGCTTGGGATAATTCTGAAAATCGATACAAAATTTAACGTTTCTCGGCTGTCCTTTTATAAAATAAAAGCTGTTTCCCCAATCGTTTATTTTATACAGTTGATTCCCTTGGCTTTCCATATTTTCCAGCCAATTTTCAATTTTATCGGGCGAGTAAAACCATGCAAATTTTCTTATTTTAAATATGATTTTCTGTTTCATCAATGATTTTTCTTCTGATTTATTTATGAGATCATTTTTAGCGAAAACCAACTTTTCGCAAAGTTTATCAAGCTTCTTGTTGGAAGAACCCAATTTAAAGTATGTATAAACCAGCCACATAAAAGCAAATAAAATGAAAAAAAACCACAGATCCGTAACAGCGAACATAACGTTTCCTGTTGATGGAATCGGCATCATCGAACCCTGGGCAGGCGTTTTATCTACGAAATCTCCTGTAAGGATCGCAATGAATATCCCGGTAATGATTACGGAAGGCGCTATACAAAGACAAAGGGCTATCAAAAGAATGATTCCGGCAAAAGTTCTTAGCTTTTTATTCTTATCCAAAAAGCCGCTATAAAATAAAGTTATTTTTGATTTGAATGCAGTTTTGATGACAGTATGGTTTTTTGAAAAACAAATCGTTTCATAGGTATAATTATTTAAATCCTGCGAGGGTTCGCCTCCGGATCTTTTCTTATACGATATCTTATAGTCGTACCGTGCCGGCTCTGCCTTTACAAAATAAAAAAGCCGCAATGCAAAGTTGACTTTGTCAAGCGCATATCCCATTGAATGCATTCTTGATAACCACCGCTCCGTGGCAATAACATCATAACTCCAAAAAGGCCTGAAAACAGTCTTTTTCATACATCTCCCCAACAGCTAATAGCCGTTTTAAATACTTGCCGATATTCTCTATTTTACAATATGAGGCTTAAAAATCCAAACGGAAATGAAAAAAATCACAAGCATTGATTCTCCGTAACCACCTCGATCCCATGATCCAAAAACAGCTGCGCCGCAATGCCGTTGCCCTGCACGACGGTGCCCGAAAACGTGCCGTCGTAAATCTCCCCGCATCCGCAGGACGGGCTGCGCGATTTGAGTACGGCAAGCGTGACGCCGATGTTTTGCGCTTCGGCAAGACATAGCTCCGCTCCGCGCACGAAGTTCTCCGTCACGTCTTCGCCGTCCGAATTGACGACACGGAGTTCGCCGTTCGAACGCACGATCTCGCACGGCTTCCTCGGCGTTGACAGCCCGCCCGCTTCCTCGGGACATACGGGCACCACGATCTTGTCCGCCGTAAAATCGACGACGGCTTGACAGTAATTGTTGCCGCCGCTGTATTTGCAGTTGACGCCCAGCAGGCATTTGGAAACGGCAATGATTTGTTTTGATTTGTTCATATCTACCTCTTAACCTTTGTCGGTAAATTATATGTATTGCTCGGTCACGTACTTATTTTCTTTGATACTTGACAGCGGATGTCCGTTCCTTGAGGATTTTTATCAGTTCATCAACGTGTTCAACGGAAAAGAAATGAAGAGTCCGCTCCATAAATTGATAATGATCATCGATCTTTCGCAACATAAATTTTTCCACGTCATAGCCATATTTATAATCAAACCAGCCGCCCATGACAGTCACGGCATAAGGCCCGAAATAGATATCCCCTTTGCTGCCTTTTCCCCGGTAATCATATAAGATATAAGCGCAATTAACGTTATAATTTATAATATTCACTTGAGATAATAAAAAGGGACAGATAATTCTGCCCTCAATCTATTATTTGCTTAGTATTTCTTTCACGATTTCATTGATCGCCTTGCCGTCTGCGCGGCCTTTGACCTTGGGCATCACTTCGCTCATGACCTTGCCCATTTCCTTCATCTCGGTCACATTCAGCTTTTCGACGGCTTCTTTTACGATGGCGGTGAGCTCCTCGCGGGTAAGCTGCTGCGGAAGATACGTCAGCAGAAGCTCGATCTCGCCGTTGGTAAGGTCGATCAGATCCTGCCTTCCGCCCTTCGTGAATTCGGCCAGCGCGTCCCTGCGCTGCTTGACCTGCTTGGCGATCACTTCAATGACGCCCTCGTCGTCCAGTTCTTTCAGATTATCTTTTTCATATTGCAGGATAGCCGCCCGAACCATGGTGATCACGTTTTTGGCCAAAACGTTCTTGTCCTTCATGGCGGTTTTTAAATCATTCATCAGGGTTTCTTTGATCGACATGTCGCACTCCTTCTATACAAAAAGCCTCCCGTGCGGTTAGCTCGGGAGACTATGTAAACTGAAATACACCTCCGAGTCTCATCGGCGAACAGCTTATCTCTTATTCTTTTTCTTTCTGGCAGCTTCCGCTTTTTTCTTTTTCTTGACGCTGGGTTTTTCGTAATGCTCTCTTTTTCTGATTTCGGACATTACTCCCGCCAACGCGGTCTTCTTTTTGAATCTTTTTAAGGCGCTTTCAAGCGATTCGCCTTCTCTTAATTTAACTTCTGACATTTTAACTACCCTCCCCTCTGCCGTGGGATCTCGTTTACGATTATTTGAAACGTAACTTATATAATTATAGCAGACTGAATGATTAAGTCAATAAAATAAGCACTTTTTTTATAATTTGAAAAGCGTTGAAACTGCGCGCCGTTTTTAGCCCGGCGGCCATCCCAGGCTTCTGCCGCCCAGCATATGGTAATGGAGATGATTGACCGTCTGCCCCCCCGCGACGCCGCAGTTGTTGACCAGTCGGAAGCCGTCCTGCGCGATGCCGAATTTGATGGCAAGGCGGTTGGCGACCATGTGCATATGACTGATGACATCGTTGCCGGCGGGCACGTTGAGGATATTGTCAAAGTGCTGAATGGGGATGATGAGGATATGGACCGGCGCCTGAGGGTTGAGGTCCTTAAAGGCCATCACTTTTTCGTCCTCGTAGACGATGTCCGCGGTTATTTCTTTGGTTGCGATCTTGCAAAAGATGCAGTCTTCCACGTTTTTTCCTCCGGATGATTGATATTAATATCAAAAATTCATAAATTTATACAAGCACTTAATTATAGCACAGGCTTTTCGGTTTGGCAATGCCTATTCATTTTCGGTCAAAACGCCGTTATCTATACCCATCGCGCGGGCCTTATATATAGTATTAAGGGTTCGGTTTTCGGGTGACAGCCGCATTTTTAAATAATTTTGAGTAAAACCCTCCGGATGCCCCTGCGGCGTTGTCGTTTCAGTAAGCACTTCAAAAGTTTTACCTATCGATGATCGGAGGACATCGTCCCGCACCTGCTCGGACAACGCGATCAGCTCCGCGGCGCGCGCGTGTTTGACGGCGTTGGATAGCTGCCCGTCCATGTCCGCCGCAGGCGTGCCCTTTTTGGGCGAGTACGGAAAAACATGCACATGGGCAAATCCGGTCTTTTTCACGAAAGCCTTTGTTTCTTCAAACAATGCGTCCGTTTCGCCGGGGAAGCCGACAATGATATCGGTAGTAACGGATGCGTCCGGAAAGTACCTGCGCACCAAGTCGACGACGCGCGTGTATTCGTCAGCGGTATAGCGGCGGTTCATCAGGCGCAGCACGGTATCGCTGCCGCTTTGCAGGGAAATGTGAAAATGCGGGCAAAAACAGCGGACGGCGGATAATCGGGCCAGAAAATCCTCCGTTAGCAGCTTGGGTTCGAGCGAACCCAGACGCAGGCGTTTCAGCGAGGTTTGGCTGCCGATGGCTTCTAAAAGCTCGATGAGCCGCATTTCTCCGTCAAAGTAAGAGGCAAGATGAATTCCCGTGAGCACGGCCTCGTGATAGCCGTTGGCGCAGATGTCATTGACGGCGGCTAGGACCTCGCTGCTTTGCGCGCAGCGGATTTCACCCCGCGCGTACGGAATAATGCAGTAGGCGCAGAACATGCGGCAGCCGTCCTGGATCTTAAGCACGGCGCGCGTTTTTTCTTCAAAGTGCGTCAACAGCGGCTCTGGCGTTAGGCTGTCCCCGATGTCCGCGATGCGGCTGTTTTGATAGCTTTGGATAAGCATGGGAATTTGGTCGCGGTTGTGCGTGCCGGTAATGATGTCGGCTTCGGTGATTTTTTGCACCTCTTCCATGGCCGTCTGCGGATAGCAGCCCGTGACCACAACAATGCCGCCGGGGTTAAGGCTCTTGGCTTTGCGTATCATCTGGCGTGATTTGCGCTCGCTTTCGTTGGTGACGGCGCAGGTATTGACGATATATACATCGGCGTATTCGTCGGGCGGCACGATCGTATATCCGTTTTCTTTTAAATCGGCAAGGATGCGCTGCGTGTCATAGCTGTTGACTTTGCAGCCCAAGGTGATAAGTGCGGCTTTCAATTGCATATACCTTCTTTGCGGTTCTTTTGAAAAAACAGCCTTTCGGCTGCTTGATAAAGTTCGTAAGGTCGACGGATATTCCATTCGCCGTGGTTTTTGATCGGAGACAATCCTTATCTTATTTTTTCTTCTTCAAAGTAGAAGAGAATCGGATCTCCTCTTTTTTGGCTATGCGCACAAAATTGACGCGGTGCTTAAAAAGAATGAGTCCTGTAATGAGCAAAGCGAACAGCGTAGGCAGCGTAAAGCCGTATTTGACGAGCGTATAGCCGAAAAATCCGATGCACACGCAGGCCGTGCCGATCACGATGTAGTCGCTGATAAACGTAACGATGACCAGCACCAAAAAAAGGCAGACCGCCAGCCAGAAGTTTAACGCCGTGATGGCACCCATCAGCGTGGCAAGGCCCTTGCCTCCCCGAAATCCCATATAAAACGGAAAAATATGCCCTAAAATCGCAACAAACGCAGCCCAGAAGCGCAGGCCTTCACCGGCTTGGGAACCGAAAATCCAGATCGCGAAATAAACGGCAAACATGCCCTTGAGCACATCGATGACCGCCGTAAGCACCCCGTATTTCCAACCCAGCACGATGGTCGCATTGGATGTGCCGGAGTTTTTGGAACCGCATTCTCTGATATCGGTGTTTTTGATCCGCTTGCAAAAATAGTAGGACGGATGAATGACCCCCAAAAGGTAGGCCAGGACGGAGGTAGCGGCATAAGGCAGCATGGGCGGTCTCCTTTGTTTTTAATTGATTATAGACGATCTATTGAATTTAACGATACGTTTTCGCAGAATATCTTTATGAAAATTATTCATTTTGCTTCTGATCGTAATCCTTATTTTCATGGCAGGAAAACAGGTTGGAAACAGCAGCTCACGGGCGAACGTGCCGCAATTTTTCAAATTTCAGATATTGCGGTGCAAGATGCAAATTACGTAAGATGCGCCGGATTGCGCTGACTATTTTTTTATGCTTGCGATATCGGACTGTATCTGGCTCATCAGCTGCTCGATACTGTCAAACTTTTTCTCGTCCCGGATATGCCTTAAAAATTCGATTTTGATCTCTTTGCCGTAGATTTCTTTTTCAAAGCCCATAATATGCGTTTCCACGTGCAGGCCGCTTCCGTGCACCGTGGGATTGAGACCTACGTTGGTAATGGAAGGCATCGTCTGTCCGTCAAAGGATACGCGCGTTTCGTACACGCCCCACTTCGGCACGATGATATCGGCGTCCACTTGAATGTTGGCTGTTGGAAAACCGATCTTTCTGCCAAGCTTTTTGCCGCGCGTCACCTCTCCTTTTAAGAAAAACGGACGCCCGAGCATCTTTGCCGCCGCCGCGACATCCCCCTTGTGGATCTGCGCGCGGATCAGCGAACTGCTGATGACCTTGCCGCGGTATTTGACGGGCGCGATCACCTTGGGCATAATGCCCTCGGCTTTGCAGGCTTTTTTGAAATAATCGACATCGCCCTCTTTGTTGCGGCCGAACGTGAAATTAAAACCCGCGACGGCGTAGCGGACATTGAAATTTTTTAAAAAAATCTTTATAAAATCATCCCGGGAGATGTTTTTGACTTCATCGGTAAAATCAAAAATAAAAAGATAATCCGTGCCCATTTCCTCGAGCATGGCGATCTTGTCGTTTAAGCGCATCAGGCGCGAGGGTTTGGTGCTGTTGGTAATAAAGCTCAGCGGCTGGTTTTTGAAGGTGATGACGCCGCGTTTATGGCCTTTAAGGTCGGTTTGCGTGATGATCTTTTGATGACCCAGATGCAAGCCGTCAAAATAGCCCAGCGCGGCGGCGACCGGAAGGCTGCTTTCAA
>DAITPG010000124.1:0-7186 GCA_036833715.1 Eubacteriaceae bacterium
AAGCTGACTAACTCTATTCCGCTTCAATCATTTGCATTCAAACAAAAAAGACTTTGCCGTTTAAGCAAAGTCTTTTTTTTGTCAGCCGCAGATCATGCTGCTCATTTCTTTGATTTTTATACGGTCAATTTCCGGCAGCGGCCGATTTTCTTTTTTATACGATTTTGTCATGGCGTTCAGCATCATTTTTTGCAGACCTTTCGCGGTATCCTTGTTGAATTCGGCGCCAAATCGCATACAGGCGACGGCCTTGTCCGCAAGCTCGGCAGGAATGTTGTCTTTGATATACTTATCGAAATCATCGACGGAAACGCAGCATAAATAGATATAAAGCGGTTTTTGGAGCAATATCGCTTTATTGGCATTTAGAAATCGCTTCATTTTGCCGCTGATCCGTCCGGCCCGTACGGGTGCGCCGATCACATAAGAAGCATAACTACCGAGCGGAATTGTGGCAGGCAAGGCAAACAAAGCCGTTTTCGTTTTTCCTTTCAATTCTTCAGCCAGCATCTCTGCGCAATTTTTTGCGGTATTGGTTTTTGAAGCATAAATAATCGCTGTTTTCATTCAATCTCCTTTTTTATTATTTATAACGATTTTATGACGGCTTTATTATATAATGCTTCAGGTAGATTATCAATCAAATCAATGAATACTTAATGCGGCCTTAATTGAATTCTAACCCTTATTGTAGTTTCGTTCTCTTGTTGATTAAAGCGATTCAAACTGTTAAACTTACGCTATAAACATTACATTTGAAAGGAAATACATATGAAAATAAGCATTTTATCCGGTAATCCCAAAACAGACGGCCGTTGCCAATCGGTCATTGACGCCGTGAAGGCCGGTGCTGCGCAGGCCGGCGCACAAGTCGATGAAATAAGGCTTTCTGATTATAAACTGATACGCTGCCAGGTTTGTGACGGCGGCTGGGGACCTTGCAGAGAAGAAAATTATTGCAAATATGGCAACGACGGTTTTAATGAGATCAACAGCAAATTGCGGGAATCCGAGGCGATCATTTTAGCTACGCCTGTTTATTGGGGTGAAACCAGCGAATCATTCAAAAGCTTCATTGACAGATTGCGCAGATGCGAATTCAATCAATCGGGAGTCTTGCGGGATAAGCAAATCTTGTTGATTGCGTCCGCGGGCGGTTCCGGAAATGGGATTTTGACATGTTTGGAGCAAATGGACCGCTTCTGCAGACATACGGGCGCAATCGTTTTTGACTATATATCCGTCAATCGTTGGAACATCGATTATAAAACGGCGGCTGCAAAAGCAGCGGCAACAGCGATGGCGGGCGGCATAAAAAACGGAGATTCCATCAACTGAACTATCGATTCGTCAATACTCTTATAGGATGGCCTGAAATGTTTTTCGGGTCATTTACAAATCATTTATTTAAAAAAGGCCTCATACGTTTGCCGATCTGTTTGTTGTGCTATAATGAATTTAATAGCTTATGGTTAGGGGTTGCAATGAAGGAATATTTACTTGGCGCGGCACTGCTGTTGATTGTCATTGGCGGTGTCTACTCGGTTATTAAGAATAACAGAGATCTGATAAGAAATCTAAAGCAAAAATACGGAGCTGTACCCAAGGCTGTATATGACCGTTATACCATGGACCGAATATCGCTTTATTGGCGCGTAAAATCCGCTGAGAATACGATCCCTTTTGCGGTCGATGACACTACATGGAATGACCTTGATATGGACAAGGTGTTTATGCGTATCAATAATGCGGCCAGCAGCGTAGGCGAAGAAACTCTGTACTGTAAACTCAGAGAACAGGAATTTCAAGGAAATAAATTATCCGAGCTTGAAGATACGATGCAATATTTCGACCATAACGAAAAAGAAAGGTTGAAAGTGCAATTTTATCTTGCAAAATTGGGAAAAGAAGTTTCAAGCAATTTAATCGATTTTCTTTTCAATCCCAAAGATAAGAAGCTAAAAAATCCGTTGCTCTTTCCTTTTCTAATGTCAGCAGCTGTAGTTGCGCTCATTTCGATTCTTTTTTTCCCTGTGCAGGGGCTAGTTGGATCCTCTCTGATTTTGATGCTCAACATATTTGTTTATTATAAAACCAAAGCGACCTTGCAGGCCAATTTTTTGTCGGTGCATTATTTTTCCGCATTGTTATTATGCGCAAAAAAGATATCTAACCTGAAAATTTCAAAGCTTGCTTCATACGCAGATAAGATTAAAATTTTGTACGGTCCGATGAAAAAAATCAGCCGCTTATCGGGTATGATTATCAGCAAACCTTCATCGGAGCTGGAGTTTGTATTTGAGTATTTGAAAATGTTTTTTCTGATCGATTTTGTTTTTTATAATTTTATGCTGTCCGCAATTCAAAAACATCAACAGGAATGCATTGAAATTTATGAAACGATCGGATTTTTGGATATGGCGATTTCAATCGCTTCCTATCGAAGAAGCGTAGAGTATTATGTCTTGCCCGAATTTATTGCTTCCAAAGAAATGGATTTACAAAAGCTTGTTCATCCGCTTCTGGCGCATGCGGTATCAAATTCGGTTGTGATTAAAAGAAGTTTACTGATCACCGGATCTAACGCGTCGGGGAAATCGACTTTTGTTAAAGCCGCGGCCATCAATATGATCCTTGCGCAGACGATTCATACATGTCTTGCCGAACGATTTATGTTTATGCCTTCCTTTGTAGTCACTTCAATGGCCGTGAAAGACGATGTGGAAGCGGGAGAGAGCTACTACATCGCTGAAATCAAATCCTTAAAAAGGATTATGGATTTGCTAAATGAGCAAATCCGTTGCATCGCCTTCGTTGATGAAATACTTAAAGGGACAAATACGATCGAGCGGATAGCCGCATCCGCTTCCATTCTTGATTTCCTAAAGGACGAAAACTGTGTGGCCATCGTGGCTACGCATGACATCGAGTTGACCGATATAACAAATGCTTATTTTGATAACTTTCATTTCAGGGAAACGATCAACGATGAAGGCATTGTATTTGATTATACAATTTATCCGGGCAAAGCGACAACAAAAAACGCGATCAAGCTTTTGTCCTTTACCGGCTATGATAAGCAAATCACTGATAAAGCGGAAGAGATTGCCCGCGATTTTGAAATTAATAGGATTTGGAAAGCGTTGTGATTCGTTTTTATCCTATTATCTTTTCAATTTGCTTTTTAAAGTGAGCATGATAGAATCTACAAATTCGATTTTACTGAAATAGATGATCGTACCGTATATCAGAACGCCTGCGGTTATGCTCAAAAAAAGCGCGGCGTAGGAAGACATATGCGCAGCAATATATCGATTGACCAAAAAGACAGCCGCGCCCATAACAAGCGATATAATGCCGATCTTGCTGAAATCCTTTATTAAGAGTTTAAATTTCATTCCTCCGTATTTAATGGCAAACATCACCGACAGAAGCACCGTCGAAAAAGCGAAGGCGATCGAAGTGCCTACTGCCAAGCCGCTGACTCCCATAGCCTTAGAGAAAATTACGTTGGAAGCAACATTGCAAATGAAGGATAAGACTCCGATAATAAGCGGTGTTTTGTTGTTTTGAAAGGAATAAAATACGCGGACATATAATTCATTGGCTGCCGCAAAAATCAAGCTGGGACTGAACCAGAACAAGGTTTGAGCGGTTATGGCGGTATCTGCGGGCGTATAGGCGCCGTGTCCGTAGAGCAATTGAATGACCGGCTGAGAAAGCACCATCGAACCGACGGTAATGGGAAAGATGAATGTGGCAAACATGACCATGGCCTTGCGCATGATCCTGCGTACCTCGTCCAGATCTTTTTCGCTTGCCGAACGCGACAATGAGGGATACAAAACCGAAATTGTGCTGGTGGCAAACATAGCTTGAACAAGGTTGGATAATAAAATACCGTTGGTTAGATGAACACTGGCTCCTTGAGAAATAGATGTCGCTATGCGGTAAGTAACTAGGCTGTTGATCTGAACAAAGCCTGTCCCTATGATCAGCGGCACGGCGATTAAAACCATTTGCCTGAGATAGGGATCTTTGAAATTAAGAATGAGTTTATGCTTGTAGCCCCGGAACTGTGCATAGGCCCAGGTTATTATAGCTTGCAGTGCAAGCCCGACCAACGTCGAAACCGGCAGTGCCATTACACCGGCTACGGTGGTATAATACACACCCGCGACTACAACCACATTCATGCCTATCGATAACAAAGCCGGAACAAAAAAGCTGCGTTTGATGTTAAGATATCCCGTCAATAGGTTGGTAATGGATACGCCGAAAATCCCAAAAACAATGATCCTCAAAAAGGAGATCATCAATTCGACTTCGTAGTCGGTTTTAAAATCATAGAAAATCGAAACAACCGTAGGGGTAAAGAATAAAACAAGCGCGCAAACAACAATGCAAAATAACCACATCATATTCATGAGGTTGGATAAAAACCGCTGCGCAGTATCTTCACCGTCTTTTTCGACTCTTGAATACATGGGAATAAAGCCGGTCACTAAAGCGCCGGCAACGATAGCAAATATTACACTCGGAAAATTAAACGCATTATTAAAAACCGAGCCTACGGCATTCGCTCCCAAAACCGAAGAAATGGCCAGCGACCTTATATATCCGAATATTTTGGCGATCAATGTCAAGATCATCACAACGACGGTTATCTTGCCCATATTTACTCCGTTTCGCCGCGCTAAATTTTCCGATTTGCGCCAGTATTTTTGTTATTTGGGGATCGATCAAAACTTGACTAAAAATACCAGAAGCGCCATCAGCATAAGCGTTCCCACAAAAGCAACGACCAATTTTTTTGTGCTGACGCTTTCGGGCTGCAACGGCGCAGACGGCTCATCGATGATCGTAAGGAGGTCTTCGCCGACCAGCTCGCCGGCCATTTTCTCAAGGCTTTTTGCTGCCTGAGCGGAAATATCTACGGCCTGCTGTTCATCCGGCAGCGTAACAGACAATGTGAGCGTAAGGGACAGCGGCTTTGGCGTGGCGATAAGCATGGTGGCTATTTCCGATGCCGAATAGACTGTATTGATATTTGTTTTGATGTCATCGGCTACTTTAGTGGATTTTGCGATATCGGCGTATGCGTTCACCAGTTCCTGGTACATGGTCACATCGTCTTTGGTGAGCGCTTCCGATGCTTCTCCGGGCCCGATGAACAAAGTAGTATTTGCCGTATAGACAGGTTTTGCGGTAAATTTTAGTACCAGTGTAACCGCAACCGGAACAAGAAGCACCAGGCAAAGGAGTTTAATGTTTTTCCTTAAAAATGTGAAATTCTTTTTGTCTTCCATATCATTCTCTTCTCCGTAAATAAGTTTATATTTCAGTCAACGATCTTTTCAAAAAGGTCGATTTCCTTCTTCATGGTATTTTTAGCAAAATATTTTTCATTTTTCGATTCTGTGAGATTCAAACGCTCGCATACCGCATCAAGATCGATCGTATTTCTTGCGATCTCTTCATTATTTAAAAGAGCAACATTTTTAAACCCTTCGAATACTTCCCTGCAAACATCGATATCCGAGGTGATCAGCGGTATGCCGAAAGCTGCGGCTTCGCAGGCCATCACGCCCTGCGCGTCCGTTCTTGTAAGAAGAAGCGCAAACCGGCTTTTGTTGAAGTATTCAATGATTTGATCATGCGATAAATTGGTTTTCATAAAGTCGATATTTCCGGCTTTTTTATAATGGTCAAAGTACCGGCCTCGGCCTATAACGCAAAATTTCTTTAGCGGATTGTCTGCCGCCAGTTTATTGACCAAGTCGACGCAATACTTGGAGCCGTCCAGATTCGACCGGATCGTTATGAAATCATATTCCTTATTGGTATGGGCACTGTAGGTATCCTTTTCGAAATCCTTACCGATTGCATTATAAATGATGTGCATATTCTCCGCGCTATCGTTCAATTCAAAAGGAACGTAGCGGCGGAACATGTCAAGCATCCATCGGCTCACAAAAATGTAATGAAGCTTTTTGTTATGTTTTTTAAAGAAACCCGCCCATAGCCTGACTTTGATGCCGTCATAAAGATCGGCTGCCATCTTTTTAATACGTGAATCTTTTTTTATATAGTCAAAGGGTTCGGGATAGATCTCGCTTTGACGAACAACTTCATGGCCGTGAAAGTAAAACAGGATATGTTTAAAATCATTTTGATATTTTTTCAAAAAAAGGTAATGGTTTCTGATGTTGGCGGCATGCGCAAGGCATAATTCAAAGCGTACTTCCGTCCGCAACTTCGCGTACGTTGCCGGAGTAATCACCTTTACGCCGTCGATTTCGTACTCCGCTGTTTCATTCAATGAAACTACGATCACCTTAAAACCGTTTTCGATATAATAGCGATTTCTGGTGTGTATGAAATAAGATTCAACGCTGCCGTCCAGCCGCGGATATGAGGTTGCCAAAACCAGCAACGGATTTTCCTTTGCAGCCATGTCAAAATCTCCTAAAATTCAAAGTATTTGAAGAATAAATCAACCATATTCATGATATTTCCGTCTCCGGTCGTTAAAAGCAGGGACAACGCCGAAAAAACGATCAGCAGCAGCGTAACACCTTTTAGTACCGGAACCATTCGATTGGCCGAAGCCGTCAACAGGTCTGCATGAACAGGCAAAACATCCGTTTTAATATAAAATCTGCCCAGAAGGATGAGCCAAATTAAATTGAACGGTCGAAAGACAGGATAAACCAGAAAACCTTCAAACATGCCTGCCACAAAAAAGCCAATGGAAAAAAGAAGGAATTCTCTGTTTTCTGTTAGCAGCTTAGGTCTGGATTCTTTTTTAAGCAAATCGTAAGTAAGCATGAGAACGATAGCCAAAAAACAGATCGTCGGCAGTATACCCGTAAATCCAAGCAACCCAAAAAAGATATTATGAGGCCCAACGAGATGATTTTGAATATACCAATCATACCCATGACCCAAAAAGTTTGCGTTGTTAAGCGTAGCCGTCCAAATTCGGCTTCTGCCGCTGGTGATATCGGAATTCCATTTATGCAAAACAAAGGTCAGACTATCTGAAAACACTACGAGAGCGCCTGCCGCAAAAACAAACAAGACAGTATAGAATTTGATATATCGACGGATATACGGGCTTTTGTTTTTGGCGAAATAATAAAAATTAGAAATCATGTTGACGATATAGACGAGCGCGAAAGCT
>DAITPG010000125.1:0-7127 GCA_036833715.1 Eubacteriaceae bacterium
GGATGCGGCTATTTTGACCGGTTTCGGTTTGGGCGCATCATCCATCGCATTGTTCGGACGCGTAGGCGGCGGCATTTATACCAAGGCTGCTGACGTGGGCGCGGACCTTGTAGGAAAAGTTGAAGCAGGAATTCCCGAAGACGATCCCAGAAATCCTGCGGTTATCGCGGACAACGTAGGCGACAATGTAGGCGACGTTGCGGGCATGGGTTCGGACTTGTTTGAATCCTATGTGGGTTCTATTATCTCCGCTGTTACCTTGGGTGCGGCAACCGGCAAGATCGGGTTTGTATTGTTCCCGTTTGCGCTTGCTTCGGTAGGAATCTTAGCATCTGTTTTGGGCACTTTTTTCGTAAAAGGCAAAGATGGACAAGATCCCAGAAATTCCCTGAATATGGGAACTTATGTAAGCGGCATTATTGTCATCATTGCTGCTTACTTCCTCACAATGTCTATTTTAGGCGACATTAAATACTTTGTTGCAATTATATCCGGATTGATCGTCGGTATCCTTATCGGTAAGATCACCGAAGTGTATACATCCGACGCGTTTAAACATGTAAAACGTATCGCGAAGCAAAGCGAAACCGGCGCGGCCACAAACATCATCACCGGTCTTGCCGTGGGCATGATGTCAACGGCGTTTCCGATCATCATGATCTGCGCGGCCATACTGTTGGCGTTTTTCTTCGGCGGCGGACTGTACGGTATCGCTCTGGCTGCTGTCGGCATGCTTTCCACTTCCGGGATGACAATCGCGGTAGATGCGTACGGACCGATTTCTGACAATGCCGGCGGCATTGCCGAAATGGCCGAGCTGGATCACAGTGTTAGAGAAATCACCGATAAATTGGATGCTGTAGGTAATACAACGGCTGCTATCGGCAAAGGCTTTGCAATCGGCTCTGCGGCTCTGACGGCCCTTGCACTGTTTGCCTCATTCACGGAAGCGGTACAATTAACCGAAGCCGCAACTTCTATTTTAAAACCCATGGTCATCGTAGGCCTCTTCATCGGCGGTATGCTTCCGTATCTGTTCAGCGCCATCACCATGAGCGCGGTAGGCAAGGCGGCTAACCAAATGATCGATGAAGTACGCAGACAGTTCAGAGAAATCCCGGGCATTTTGGAAGGTACCGCAAAACCGGATTACTCTACCTGCGTATCCATTTCAACCAAGGCTGCTTTAAAGGAAATGGTCATTCCCGGTTTATTGGCGATTATCGTTCCTTTAGCCACAGGAATTTTGCTGGGAACCGAAGCGCTCGCTGGCGTTATCGCAGGATCCCTTGTCACAGGCGTACTCCTTGCCATTCAAATGGCTAACTCGGGCGGAGCTTGGGATAATGCAAAAAAATATATCGAAGGCGGAGCCCACGGCGGCAAGCACAGCCCGGCGCACGTTGCGGCAGTCGTCGGCGACACGGTAGGCGATCCTTTTAAAGATACATCAGGCCCCTCTTTGAACATTTTGATCAAATTGATGACCATCGTATCTTTGGTCTTCGCACCCTTATTCCTTAAAATTTGGGGATAATCCCACAACGAGCAGTAAGCCGTTAAGGCTTGCTGCTTTTTTTATTCGGACAGGGAAGAGACAAACAAAAAAAGCCGGAATTTGCCGGCTTCAGGCTGATTAAAATCAAATTGTGTTCCCTTGTGAGTCAAAGGGTCGGCTCCTTAAGCTGACTATCACTACTAGCTCTTTTGCGATGCAATAACTCAAAATTCTGATATATAACTGAATAGGGCACAATACACCTTGCATTGGGGACTTTTCATAGGGCCTCTATGCAAGTATTTTTGATTTTCCGTCTTCATTTAATGAAGCAACTGCTTCAATTGTGGGATTTGTTTTTGCATGGCTTCGTATCCCGCCATATACATTTCTGTCATCGATTTTTCGCTCAGACTGTATCCCTTATAATTTTGGAGGTCGGGTTCGACCAAAATATCGCAGAAATTACGATTTTTGATTTTCCCGAAGGATGACATAATATCGATGGAGGCAAACAACACATCGAAATATTTGGTCGAATCGCAACCGCTGTAGGCGTTTGCCGTGATATTGATGCCCAGTATGATCTCGGCGCCCTTATTATGTAAAACATCCGCAGGAAGGTTATTGAGCAGATATCCATCGCAAAGGATCATATCTTCAATGATCGTAGGCGTAAAAACTCCCGGTATCGAGCTGGATGCTCTGCAAGCTTTTGACAAAGCTCCATTGTCTAAAACGACCTCATTACCGCTTTTTAGATCGACGGCAACGGCATAGAAAGGCATTTCTGTATCGGCAAAAGTTTTTTCTCCGAATAAACCTTCCGCCAATTTCTCAATTTGTTCGCTGTCCCGCACCACAGTAAAAATCTTTTCGCGGTTGGCGATCAAGCAGTTCACCATTTCTTTAAAATCGCCGCCGGGGAAGGAGTAATTCATGAAATTTACAACCCCGATATTTTTGGCGTACCCAAGGATATCATCGCTTGTGAAGCCCAGGGCATAAGCGGCTCCGATCAAACTGCCTACCGAAGTCCCGCTCACCATATCCGCCGGTCTGATTTCATTTTCTTCAAGAGCTTTCATAGCGCCGATCTCGGCGAGTCCGCGTGCGCCTCCGCCGCCGAAAGCGATACCGAATTTCTTCTTTCGCTTAAATAGATCCATATTATCACCTGAATTAATATTATTCGATCGCTGCCAATTTGATCGTAAATGTTGTGCCGCTGTTTTCTAAAGATTCAACATCAATTTCGGCATTGTATTTCATTATGATATGCTTTACGATGGAAAGTCCTATGCCGCTTCCTTTGACCTTGGTGTTTCTGCTCTTTTCAGTTCTGTAAAAGCGCTCGAAAATTCTGGGCAGGTCGGCTTTGGAGATACCCATACCATCATCTCTGATTTTAATATATACAAAATCATCGGTTTTTTCGGCATTGATCCAAATGTTCCCATCTATTTTACCATATTTGATCCCATTGTCGATTAAATTTGTTATCACACTGTTAAAATCGCTTTTATCCATTTTTATTAAAATATCATCATCCAGATTCAAATGCAGCTTTATATTTTTTTGAACACTTAACGGTTTTATTTCTTTGATTATATCGGGTAAAAGCTCACCGATATCAATCATTTCATCCATTTTTGAAGCGGGATGCTCTTCCAGGGAAGATATCATTAAGATCCCATCCAATATATCCGTCAGTTTCTTTGATTCTTTGTTAATGATTGCCGCGTATTCTTTGATCGTGTTTAAATTGTTATCATCCTTGATCAGTTCTGAAAAGCCCATGATCGAAGTTACCGGCGTGCGGAGCTCATGAGAAGCATTTGAGAAAAACTCTTTGCGTATCGTCTCATTGTTTCTGGCCTGTGTTACGTTTGTAAGCAGAATCAATACTGTATTTTCATAATTTTTGGCACTGAGAGGCATCACCGTTACTACATAGATTTCGCCTGTTTCGCGGATGGTCAAATCAAATTTCGAGACTTTGTTGTTTAAAGCGCTTTCGGTTGCGTTGATAATGGAATTGTTCCGGGTGAGCTGAAACAAAGTTTTCACAGACTCAAAGCCGATGTTGAATATATTGGACGCCGAACGGTTGCAGTGAATGATATCATAGAACTTATCGATCAATATAACGCCCTGACTGATATTGTTTAAAATAAAACTCAATTTGTCCCGTTCATTTTCCTGCAGGGTCATGGACGTGGAAATTTCATTTGACAATAAATTGACGCTGTTGATGAGAGAATTGATTTCGTCGTATTTAGAGTAGGGAATCTTTATATTGAAATCTTCATGCCGCATCCGCATAATGCTTTCATTGATGCTCAGTAATGGCTGAATGGTGGCTTTCGCTAATCTTTTCGCCAAAATAACCGAAATGATAAAGGCGATACATGCGGAAATCAATATATAAGGCATTAAACTTAAAAAATTCGATGAAAGAGTGGAGAGGGGGATCATCGCGCGGATGACAATATTCAAACGGTCAATTCTTTTTGCAACGTAAAGAACATGCTTGTTGAGAGTATCGGAATAACGCACGGAGCTTCCTTCGCCGGCGAGAATTGCTGCGATGATCTCATCTCTGTCTTTATGGTTTTCCATTTCAGCCGCATCCACTACCGAATCGGCTAAAACGATCCCATCATAATCGACGATGGTTATGCGTAAATCTTCGCCATATAAAGATGAGATTTGTTCGGATGATATTTGATAATCAGCCGACAAATCCGCAAATTTGGATATCGTATTTAAGTATACCGACAGCGTGTTTTTTTGATGCTCCTTATCGATGTCATACATTAATAGGGAAGTGCACAGAGAAAAAATAATGATACTGGCAATGGATACCAGCAAAGAACGGATAAAAATCCTTTTGATCATAGATCGTTGCCCCTTACATCATAGTATATCCGGCACCCCGCACGGTTTTGATATAAATGGGATTCTCGGCATCATCATTGATTTTTGAGCGCAGCGTTTTGATATGCATATCCAGTGTGCGTGTTTCTCCCTCAAAATTGATGCCCCAAATTTTATCGAGAAGTTCATTTCTTAATACAACTCTTCCGCGGTTTTCGATCAAATATAAAAGAAGCTTATATTCTTTTAATGTCAATTCAACGGTTACGCTGTTTTTTTGCACTTGCAGCATATCGGTATAAATTTTTAAGTCTTTGTATTCTACGATATTTTCTTTCGGTACGGATTGATTGCGGGAGAGCACTTTTTTGGTGCGGGATAAAAGCTCAAGAACACTGAAAGGTTTGGTGATATAATCTTCAGCTCCGCTTTCAAGACCCATTACTTTATCCGCTTCATTGGATTTAGCCGTTAAAAAAATGACCGGTACTTTACTCCATTTGGAATTTGATTTCAACTTACGCAAAATCTGAAGACCGCTTTCGCCCGGAAGCATGATATCCAAAAACATAAGATCGGGAATAATCTTTTCGATCTCATGGAACATGTCTTCGCCGTTATCGAAAGCGAAAATTTCGTAATCCAGTGTTTTTAAAGATAAAGAGAGTAAAGTGCGGATGCTTTCATCGTCTTCTACTATAAAAATATTTCCGTTCATTTGATGGTTTCCTTAAAATCATCAGAATTGGTGTGGACGCCCGTAATCAAGTAGATCACCCATTCGCAAACATTGACGGCATGATCGCCGATACGCTCAAGATATTTTGAAATCATCAGCGAATTCAGCGCTTCGTCGATATTGTGCTCGCTCTGCATGGCTTTGGATATTTCATTTTTTACAATAATAAACAGATCATCGACTTCATCATCCTTACGGATGGTTGCGTGAGCCATTTCAACATCTTTTTGTATAAATGAGGTGATGCAGTCGTTAACCATTTGGATCGCTTTTTCGGCCATTTCAGGGATATGCCTGGAATACTCCGATATCTCCGTTATCTCGGAATATTTAACGATTTCGGAAATATCCTTCGCATGGTCTCCGATGCGCTCCAGATCCGTGATCATTTTAAGAGCCGCGGAAATCAGGCGCAGGTCGGATGCTACCGGCTGCTGTCTGAGCAATAATGTAAGGCAGCGCGTTTCGATAATCTTTTCCATCGAATTGATTTCTTTGTCATTGTCGATGATCTGATCGGCAAGTGTCTTATCGTTTTTTTCAATGACTATGATCGATTTCTGGATTGATTCTTCGATCAAAGATGCCATTTTGATTAAATCGTTGTTTAATAAAGTGATTTCTTTTTCATAGTTGCTTCTTAATGAACTCATTTTCATTCTCACTTTCTTATTTACTATTATCTTACATTATAAGAAAATAATCAACCGAATCTTCCCGTAATATAATCTTCCGTTTTTTTCATGGCGGGAGCATAGAATATTTTTTCGGTCATATCGTATTCGATCAGCTCTCCCAACAGGAAAAAAGCGGTTTTATCAGAAATTCTGGCTGCCTGCTGCATATTGTGGGTTACGATGACCACGGTGTATTTTTCTTTTAAGGTCATCATCAATTCTTCTATGGAAAGCGTCGAGATCGGGTCAAGCGCGGATGTAGGCTCATCCATAAGAAGTATTTCCGGCTGCACCGCGATGGCTCTTGCGATGCATAAACGTTGCTGCTGACCGCCGGATAATCCGAGAGCGGATTTTTTCAAACGGTCTTTGACTTCATCCCATAATGCGGCGCCGCGCAGGCTTTCCTCGACGATCACATCGAGATCAGCCTTGTTCTTTACGCCATGGATCTTGGGGCCGTATACGATATTGTCAAAAATGGTCATAGGGAAGGGGTTGGGTTTTTGAAATACCATGCCTACATTCTTTCGCAGAAGAGTAACATCGACATCGTTATCATAAATATTTTTTCCGTCTATAATTACTTCGCCCGTGATCGTTACGTTTTCGACTATATCGTTCATACGGTTGAGTGTTTTTAAATAGGTCGATTTGCCGCAGCCGGAAGGGCCGATTAATGCGACGATCTCATTTTTATCGATATCCAAATTTATATCTTTTAATGCATGGTTATCCGAATAATACAAATTCAGATTTTTGGTGCTGATTTGATGTTCCATATAGCATCAACCTCTGTTCATTAATTTTTTGCTGAGATATTTGGTTGAGAAATTTACGATCAATATAACGATCATCAATACCGAGGCAATCGCAAAACAAACGGATAGATCTTTTCCAAGCGCAAGATATTGGTATAACTGGACCGTCAACGTGGCTCCGCTTTTGGACAGATGCGAAATTATTCCTTTGGGAAGCGAATATCCGATGCCGGCCGTAAAGATCAATGCGGCTGATTCGCCGACTATCCTTCCGATACTTAAAATAATTGAAGTAATGATGCCGGGCATTGCATAGGGGAGCAGGATCGATCTGATTAGGTGCAATTTTGTCGCACCCAGCGCCAGAGACCCTTCTCTGTATAACTGCGGAACGGTTTTTAACGATTCCTGTGTTGTACGGATAATGAGCGGGAGAATGATGATCGCAACCGTAAGGGCTCCCGAGAGAATCGACATTTTTAATTTCAAAAACAGTACAAAAAACATAAATCCAAACAAGCCGTAAATGATGGATGGTATCCCTGCAAGTGTTTCGATCGTGAACTCAATAA
>DAITPG010000126.1:0-2868 GCA_036833715.1 Eubacteriaceae bacterium
CGCCTTCTTTGCCAAAAATATAGCCTTCATCAAAAAACAAGTCGGCTTCCATGCGCATGATGCGTTCAAGCTCGTGGCATTCATTACCGAGTCCGTTCATGTCCATCCAAAGCAGATAGGTACCTTCCAGCTTCATTACCTGCACCTGCGGAAGCTCTTGTTTCATGAAATCGATAATCAGCTTACGGTTATCATCAATAAGGACGTTCAGCTGATCGAGCCATTCTTCGCAGTTTTCATAAGCCAATCTGCATGCTTCGTAACCCAACTGCGGGCATTTGGGGTTTCCTTTTGCCGAACGCAGTTTTGTATCAAAGATCTTTCGGATGTTTTCGTTGGGGATGATGATATTGGAAGTCTGCATGCCCGCAAGGTTAAACGTTTTGCTCGGCGCGGTGCATATTACGCTGTTTTGAGCAAATTCTTCCGATACGGACGCAAATACGGTATGTTTGAATCCGGGAAGCACAAGGTCAAAATGAATTTCATCGGATACGACAAGAACATTGTTGTCTATGCAGATTCGTCCGATCTTGGTCAGCTCTTCTTTGCTCCATACTCTGCCTGTCGGATTGTGAGGGCTGCATAACAGCAGGATCTTTGTGTTTTTATCCTTTGCTTTTTGTTCGAAATCCTCGAAGTCGATTTCATAGGTATCGCCCTTGCGGATCAGTTTGTTTTCAACCAGAACCCGCTTATTGTAGTCTATCCCAAAATACATCGGATAATAAACCGGCGTCATCAGCATCACGCCTTCGCCTTCTTTTGTAAAGGCGTTGATGGCCGCAAAAAACGCTTCCACAACTCCATTGGTGTAGCAGATCCATTCGGGATTGATATCCCAATTGTGACGGCGCTTCATCCAGCCGCAGACGGCATCCAAATACTGCTGCGTTGGCATAGTATAGCCCAAAACATGATTTTCAAGATATTTTTGCAGACCGTCAATGATCTCCGGCGGATTTTTTAGTTCCATATCCGCTACCGAAAACGGGATCACGCCGTCCCTTACCTGAGGATTCACTCTGCGCATTTCCTCCCATTTGCCCGAGCCGACACCGTAGCGCGGAATAACCGTCTCAAAATCATAAGCTTTCATCATTCACCTCGTACCGTTTTATTGTTTAGCTATTAAACCATATGAGTTGATGGTATCACGTTATTTCCTATGCGTCAATAACAATTACAAATTCTTTTAGTAAATTAATTTTTTATAAATGCTGCCTAAGCGCATTGCCTAAATGCCATTTGATTTTGTAACCATAGCAGACAATTCTAATGAATTTATACGCAATGATTCGAAGATTAAAAGAATGATCACTTCTGATCATGAATAAAAAAAGCTTCCTTGAACGATTTCAAGTCAGCCATTTTGTTTTATTTTTTGTAGCGGTATTCTTCCTCAAATTTCTTTATTCGCAGTTCCAAAACCTTATAAAACCCTTCAAATTCGGCGGCTGTGCACCATTCGAGCATCGAGCTTATCAGCTGCACTGTTTTTTTGTAATCATATTCCCGATGAACACGCGATACCTGTTTGCCGGTCTGTGTGGGATAAACGAGAACATTTTTTTTGTTGCCTTCTTCTTTTTTTCGTTCCACAAGACCCTTGTTTTCCAGTTTGGTGATCAGCTGGGATACCGCGCCCTTGGTGCGGTAGTTATCCGTCGAGAGCTGCGTGATGGTGATGCCTTCGTGATCGCAGATATAATCCAGCGTATGCGCTTCGACCTCGCTCATGGGCTCTCCGATGCCGTAATCACGTGCGGTAACCGCGTAATCGCTCATTAAAACGTTATGGCGGTAGATCAGATCGACTTTACGATGGATGTTTTCAACCGAAAAATCAAATTCGGGATGAGTTTTATGCGACATGGCAATCTCCTATGGCTCGGCATAATGATTATATCTCCGCTCTGTAAAAAAGTTTATTTGAGCGGGCTGAAATTTTAATTGCTTAAATCTATGTAACTATAGCATATCGGAGTGTATTTATCAAGCCGAACACAAATAACTCCCCTGCGGTTCCCTTGAAATGGTATGCTCGCGGTGATTGCGTCATATAGTAGTAAAAAGTCTACTGCGAGGAAAAACATGCGGCACTTCATCGATTGGTTCTCTTCTGTCAATGACACGCTCAATGGTTTTGTCTGGGGACCCGTGATGCTGGTTTTTTTAATCGGCACCGGGCTTTTGTTTACCGTCAGAACCCATTTTTTTCAAGTGCGGCATATGCGCCTGTGGATGGGCGGCACTTTGTTTGCCATTTTTAAGAATAAGGATGTCACAAAATCAAAGGATCCCCAGGCGATTTCCCAGTTTCAATCGCTTTCAGCGGCTCTTGCGGGCACCATCGGCACGGGCAATATCGTGGGTGTCGCAACGGCGATTACGGCCGGGGGGCCGGGCGCAATTTTTTGGATGTGGATATCGGCGGTTTTTGGAATGATGACAAAATACGCCGAAAATGTGTTGGGTATCCATTACCGCTATAAAAACACGCAGGGAGCTTGGATAGGCGGGCCGATGGTATATCTCGAACGCGGTGCCGGGCAAAAATGGCTTGCCGTACTGTTTTCATTTTTTTGCATGATGGCTTCTTTCGGCATCGGCAACATGTCACAGTCCAACTCTGTCGCGGCAGCCGTCGCCGACACTTTCGCGTTGCCGCCCTATGTGACGGGCATTATTTTGGCCCTGCTGGGCGGGCTGGTGATCATCGGCGGTATTCAACGGATCGCGAAAGTTGCCGAAACTCTGGTTCCTTTCATGGCGATTTTATATGTGCTCGGTACGCTTGTGGTGCTTTTTTCGCAGGCGGCGCGTATTCCGTCCGCTTTTTCAGCCATCTTATCGGGCGCTTTCAAC
>DAITPG010000126.1:2878-7103 GCA_036833715.1 Eubacteriaceae bacterium
GTTCGCCCTTGTGCTCGATGATCGAGCGGCGCAGGGCGGGGTAGGGGGCTACCTGATTTCTCAAGCCATCCGCATCGGGATCGCCAGAGGCGTGTTTACCAATGAGGCAGGGCTTGGCAGCTCGGTAATGATCCATTCGGCTTCCAACGTCAAGGAACCCGTTTGTCAGGGCATGTGGGGCATATTTGAAGTTTTTATAGATACCCTCGTGATGTGTTCCCTCACGGCTCTTGCCATATTGTCTTCCGATGCGCCGTATGCTGCCCAAACGGGAGCTGCTCTTGTGATCGATGTGTATTCCCGCACGTTCGGTTCGTTCGGCGGCGTTTTTATCGCGATTTCGTTGATTTTTTTCGCGTTTTCCACGCTGCTCGGCTGGTCCTATTACGGGGAGCGGGGTTTTTCCTATCTGTTCGGAACAAAGCATGTCAATTTCTATAAAAGCGTATTCATCCTTCTTATCTATGTCGGCTGCGTATCTAAGCTGGAAACGGTCTGGAATGTTTCGGACACTTTTAACGGTCTGATGGCCATTCCCAATTTGATCGGCCTTTGGATTCTGGGCGGAAAAGTCATCGAGCTTACCGACATTTATTTAAAGCGCAGAAAACAAGGCTTTATTGATTAGGCGAATCTGCCTTCGGCAGCCCATTTTTTGGCTCGTCTGCCATTTTATAAATCCACTTGATCCTTCGAATAAACAACGCGTCAACTGGCAAAATACTATTAAACTATTATAATGTGGAGGAATAAACTTATGACGGACAAAGAATTATCCAACGCCAAAAGAGTCATCAAAATCAGCGATTTGCCAAAATATGACATCAAAAACGTATCATCGGCCGATTTGGGCAGACAAGCTTCGAGTACGGTGAAATCGGGAGAGGATATCAAGTCGCTTCAAGACCGGTATGATGTGACTTCACCGACGAAAGATGCAAGATAACAACGCGTCCATTTAAAAAAGAGACTTGTAAGGATACAAAGTCTCTTTTTTTATTTTAAGAGCGGGCATTTGCAGCGGAAGCAATAATCGTCGTTGATATCGCACAGGGTTCCGCACGCATTGCAAAACAAATGGGTCTCGGAAGATTTATCAAATTTTTCATAGGAGTTTAGGCCGGCGTGATGGCGCACACGTTCGCCTATCCGGTAATAATTATAAAACGAAGCGTTGTCTTGGGTTCTCACCGTATGCATTTTCCCGTTGTCGGCCCGTATATATACGGTATATTCCGTATAATATTCCACGTAGTCGCTGTCATCGTTGCCGCGGACGGTGCGTGATTTTTTCTTTATAGTTTTGTCGGTGATGATACCGTCCCACGTGCGGCTCCCTTTTCGCCGCAGGATCTGAAGCAGCGCGATGAGGATAAACATCCCGCCGATCCCAAGCCCGATATAGATAGCCTGGGGGTTGCTCATCCCCTCCGCGCCGCGTTCTCCGGCGACGGTAAAGCCGATGATCGCCGCAGCAGCCAGAATCAATGAAAAAATAATCGACCAGAGATTGCTCTTTTTGATATATTTGGCAAATGCAGGGTCATTGATTTTTGCCGAATATCCGATGCGTGAGACGTTGGGACTGTTAAAGCCCGCAGTCTGCGCAACGGGCCGCCCGCAGGCGTTGCAGAATTTTGCTTGATCGGACATAAAATTGCCACAGTCGGTACAGTACATAGACAGCCTCCGGTTACGAATGGTTTTCTTGTACTATTGTACTACTATTGTTAAAATAATGCTTCACCATATCGGGTGATTTGACTTTAAATACAGACGATATGCCTTTAAATCGTATCCTGCTGGGCGTTCAGAAAGAGATTGATCAGTTCCGTTCGGTTATGTACGCCCGCTTTGGCATATACATTTTTAACATGCGTTTTGATCGTGTTTTCGCTCACATGCAGCTCCGATGCCATTACTTTATAGGATTTTCCCATCAAAAGCAGCGAAGCGATCTCGTTTTCCCGCTCCGTCAATGTCTCCTTCATGGCAAATCGGCTGATCGCGCAGGTTTTTTCCTGCGGCTCCAAATGTGTAAATACGCTCAAAAATTCGTGATCGGACAGGGCTTTCGTCAAAGATCTGTGCAGCGGCGCAAGC
Organism: Eubacteriaceae bacterium; assembly: GCA_036833715.1. Classification (GTDB taxonomy): domain Bacteria; phylum Bacillota; class Clostridia; order Eubacteriales; family Anaerofustaceae; genus JBGMEA01. Next base: position 4,982 of record DAITPG010000126.1, read on the forward strand.
AGTATCAGGGTAATAAAAACGATCCCGAGCGCGAACATCGAAGAATTACTGCTGCCGTTGCGGTAGGTCATCAGCGCCGTGCCGATCAAACCGCCCGAAAGCACGCCAAGTACATTCGAAGATAGCCCGATCCCGAAGATGAAGGCGGGGTTGATGTTGGGTGTAAGCATTTCGCCTAAAATACTCCACCAAAAAAGGTCATAGATACCGCATGCGGCCATGATCAGGGTATTGACGATCAAATAACTTGCGGCGGAACGGTCCAGCATCATAAAAGCGATATACGAAAAACCGATCATGGCGGCTGCCCCATAAAGAATATCCGTACGGTTGATTTTGGGCGGAAGAAAGCGTATGACAAGCAGAGCCGCTATATAGGGCACAGGCCAATACCAGCTTGAAAGCCAAGTAAGGTGAGCAAACGCTGCGCCCTGCACCCGATACATCAAACCCGAATCGATGGTGATAATAAAAATAAATATACACAAAAACAGCAAAGGTTTTCGGATGTTCGCAGCGGGTTCCTCGGAAACCTGCTCGACTCTTGAATAGTCGGTTATGGACAGGCGACCAGCAAACAGATACGCTGCGCCAAGAAACAACAGGGATGTAAGGATGGAAGCCTTAAGCGAAACAACAACGTTTATAAAGGTTAAAAAAATTAGCAGAATATTCACGGTAATCAGTCCGTCGGCCAAAATTTTTAGTCTTTCGCTTTTTTCAAAGCTTCTTAAAAAAAAACCGCAGCAAGCTACGCAGCCGCCAAGCAGAAATGAAGCGACAAAAAGCATGATCATCCACAAAACCGAGGGCTTAGTCAAAAACAGTAGGGAAGTGGCTATGCAAAACAATACGGTTAATTTCATCAGCTTTTTTGCGTTTAAAATATTTTTAATGAGAAATCCGCTCAGAAACAAACCCAAGAAATGTGCGATCACTGAACCGAATACATAGATCTGTGTGTTTAAACCGTATTCCTCCGTCAGAGAATAAAGCAGTTTTCCTTCAAAGGGAAACGACAGCAGCCACGAAAAAAACAGCGAAAATACCAAAACAAAATTTACTCGCTCGCTGTATGAAAAAAACTTTCGTTGATTATGCATCGGTACGCTCCCAATTGAAATAACATATTTATTATAACTATTTGGCCGCCAACTTGCAACTATTAAGTTGACGGGTTTTTCTGCTTTATTTATGTTATACAATCAGTGATTATTATATAAAAAAGAGATGATTTTTAAGTGCATCTCTTTTCAATATTAATAATCTTCGCCCGCATTTTTATGAGGCTTTTGAATACCGTCCGGCTGATACACATCAAACAGTTCCACAAATGCTTCGCTTTCTTCATCCGATTTGATGGGTCGCTGGATAAGTCCCGTGCAATCCGTAGACGAAACCGCCTTGTTAGGGTCAAATTTTAACATCTCATCCATTTGATTGATTTTCTTTGCATTCTTTTTGATCATTATCAACTCCTTTTAAGCTATTATTCGTCTTTATGACAAAAATCATGCCCGATAAGCGCAGCATTTGCTGCCAATATAAGGAAATGAGCAGTAATTTGTATAAATTTGTCCAAATCAATAAAAAATAACATAAAACGTAAAGGAGTTAATGATATGGAAAATAAGAAGATCGTAAAATTCAATGAAATTCATGATTATAACGGCAAAAGCAAAAAGGATTCCGTAAAGTATAAAAAATCCGAAATCAAATCCTCAAACAGCACCTCTGAATATTATGGGGTTTTTCAAGATATTTACGGCATTACGGCGCCATTTGAAAACGACGATTCCATGTTTTAAATAAAAAACTGCATGAACGCTCATGCAGTTTTTTTTTCGTATTTCTTGGTTTTGTTGATCACTCAATCGTCAAACTCTTTGGAAAACTTATAATTTACGCGAATCAATCTTCCGCCGATCTTCTTTCGCTCATTCTTATCCTTAATCACTATAACGCCGGCGGCAACAACAAGCAGCGCCGAAATGGCTACCGTGGTATAAAGCATCGCTTTTTTTGAATCAAACATAAAGCACCTCCGTATATGGTTCTATTATACACCATTTTAAAGGCTTTACAACCCAATGGATTTCACTCATTGAAAATTAATCCATAT
>DAITPG010000127.1:0-7089 GCA_036833715.1 Eubacteriaceae bacterium
ATTATATCTATACCTACAACCCATCGACAAAACAATACACCGCCGTCACAAGCACGACTTCTACAAGCTATGTCCATTGTAATTTAACCAACGGCACAACCTACACTTACATGGTAAAAGCCTATAACGGTGTTTCGTACAGCCAGTATTCCGCCCATGTGACCGCCAAGCCGATGGGATCGATTGCTGCGCCCTCTGCAAGTATAAGCGCGGATGACGGTACCGCCGTTATCAAATGGAGTAAGGTTGCCGATGCCACACAGTACCGATTGTACTCTTATGACCCCGCCACTAAAAAGTATACGAAAATTGCGACAACAAATGCGCAATCGACCGGATATGTAAAGGAAGGGCTTAAAAACGAGAAAAGCTATTATTATGCTGTTACAGCCTACAACGGAGTTTACGAAAGCAATTATTCAAACATTGTTATTGTTAAACCAATTGTCGCTCCGAAGGTAACGGCAACTGCTGGGGATGGCAAAGTAACTTTAACATGGTTTCAGGTGCCAGGGGCTACCAATTATAGAATATTTCTATATAATTCGAAATTGAAGACATATACTACTGTCAAATCATCCATAACAACAACAAGATATGTGATCAGCGGCTTAAAAAACGGAACGGAATACAATTACCTAGTTCGTGCTTATAATGGAGTTTCTTGGAGTGCTAGCACAACAACAAAGCTTGCTAAAGTAATGCCGATCTCAGCACCTAAAGTAAAGGCAATAGCAGATCATGAAAAAATTATACTAAAATGGGATAAGGTATTCGGAGCTACAAGTTATAAAGTATTATTATATAATACACTAACAGGAAGATACTCATTAATTGAGGAGGGAATAAAAAATACAAACTACACGCTAAGCAATTTAAAAAACGGCATCGCTTATACTTATTTAGTTCGTGCTTACAATAATATTTCTTGGAGCACCTATACGGAAGCTGATCGAGTAACCGCCATGCCCATCGCCGCGCCGAAGGTGACCGCGACGCCCGGAAACGCAACGGTTACGCTGAAGTGGAGCAAAGTAACCGGAGCAACAAGTTATAAAGTATTGCTTTACAATGCCAAAACTAAAAGTTATACGACCGTGAAGTCGGGTATAACCGCTACAAGCTATACGATCAGCGGATTGAAAAACGGCACATCCTACACCTATTTGGTCCGCGCTTATAACGGAATTTCATGGAGCGCGTTCACCACCGCCAACCATGTGACCGCCACGCCGAAGAAATAAGATCACCAAAAAGCGGAGTGAAAGCTGCGGAAGCTTTCGCTCCTTTTTTAAGTTCAAAAACAATGGATGAGTGAGGTCAATTATGAAAAAAATCCATGTGATCCTGCTTTTGCTGTTGACGATGGCTGTCACGGCAATGGTCACGTATTATGTCTTGGAGACGAGATTTGAAGTCGATGAATTGGAGGGCAATCCGGGCACAACGACCCACGAGGGGCTGGCTCTTTTGGAGCATTACAGTTATATGACCGAAGAAACCAAGGAGCTTTCGGAACAATTTACCCGTTTGACGTATGAAATGGTATGGAGCAGCATCAAAAATAACGGAACCCGTCCCGACGAATATAAAGACATTATCAGTGCAGATAAATTTGAACGGCTGGATTTTAAGTCAGGTAATTATGATGATAACGAAATCTCCAAATATATGGAAATTTTCTATCCCGAAAGCTTTTTTAAAGATAACAAAATCTTTTGCATTTTTATGTATCGATCCTATGCTTTGCAAACAACTGATAACAAAGAACCGGAAACGATATTGTGGGATATCCCGATTACGGTCACCTATGAGCTCGTTGACGGTAAATGGGTGGTTACCGGTATATTTGAGCCTGCCTAGATATCATAATATACCGAGCAATTTTTATATCAATCATCCATGTTTTCAGCTTACGGATAGGGTCTGACAGCAGATCATCTAAACTCCGGCCATCGTAAAACCACGCCGGAATCCGTCATTTTTTGGCAATATCATATCAAGAGATGATAAGTATCATGATACAAAAAATCCCGCCGTTGCGGCGGGGTTTCTTTGTTATAATCTATATTTACCTTCGTATACAGGCGCGTCCTTGGGACGTTTCTTTCTTATTGCGATCATCACGATGCCGACCGCGATAAGGATGAGCGACAGCATCTGCGAAACGCGGATCACTTCAAAAACGTACAGGCTGTCCGTGCGCAGACCCTCGATAAAGAATCGCCCGATCCCGTAGCCGATGAGGTACCTTGCGAAGATGTCGCCGTTGTAGGCGGCTTTTTTTCGGTACAGCATCAAAAAGGCAAACACCAGCAGGCTCCACATGCTTTCATAAAAGAACGTGGCCTGATGCCATTCGGCAAGCTGCTCGATGTAAACGCCGTACGGGAAAAACTGCAGCGAGGGGTTGGTGATCAAATTTCCGAACGCTTCCTGATTGACGAAATTGCCCCAGCGGCCGATGGCCTGTCCCAAAATAAGGCTCGGCGTGACGATATCGATGAGCTCCCACAACGGAAACTTGTTGTGCCGCGTAAAGAATACGCCTACGAGAAATCCGCCGATCACGCCGCCGTAAATGGCAAGCCCGCCGTGCCAGATGGCGATGATCTCCGAGGGCACTTTTGAAAAATAATCCCATTCAAAAACAACATAATACAGCCTTGCGCAGATGATGGCAACCGGGATTGCGATCAGCAGAAAATCAAAAATAAGGTCGCTTTTGTAGCCGCGGCGCTTGGCCTGCCAGGAAGCCAAAATAAGTCCCAGGACCAGTCCCGAGCCGATGATGGCGCCGTACCAGGTGACGTTGAGCCAGGGCAGCCCGAATAAATTTTCAACGATATATCTGTTCAATGCACTTACTCCGTCTCACTTTTATTTATTGTTTATTATAGCAGTTTTGTCGAAGCTATCCAAGACAACTAACAAATCAACAAAATATTTAATGTAAAAAATATTATATAATATATAGATTTACAGCTTTTTGACTTTTATGTTATTATAGTCATGAATCAAAATCATTATATATTAAGCTAAAATTCAAATATATACAAATTTGTTAAAAAGGGAGTTATTGATATGATTGAAAAAGATTCTATAAAATGGGCTGTTGAATTTATTGGAAAACATTCAGATACTGATTTGTTCCCAAAAATTTTAGAAATAGAAGCTATAATTGATGAAATCGAAAGCTTTGCAGACACACTATCATCAAGCGATTTATCCCAATTAAAAGTAGGCCCATGTAGGAGATTTTTAGTTCCCAAAGATGAGTTATCATTTCGACAAGCTACTCAACTTGAGCCGCTAGATAATATTATTCTAGCTGCAATCATTTATCAATATGGGAGCGAGATAGAAAAAAGAAGACTTGGAGAAGATATCGTATACAGCTACAGATTTTCTCCAAGTATAAATGAAGGTTTTTACTCTGATAAAAATGCTTGGAATAAGTTCTGGGAGTCTGCAAACAGAAGAAGTAAACAATTCGAAAAAATAATATATTGTGATATTAATGATTTTTATAACCAAATTTATCATCATGTTATCGAAAATCAATTAATCGCGTCACATTTTCCTAATCAAGTCATAAAGTGGATATTAAAACTTTTAGAATCAACAACTGTTGGTGTATCTCGGGGAGTACCAGTTGGTCCGCATCCGATTCATTTAATAGCTGAAGCATCAATGATACCTATTGATAATAGTTTGATGCAGCAAGGTATTAATTTTATAAGATTTGTTGATGATATAATTATTTTTTGTGAAACTGATAAAAAAGCAAAAAATAATTTATTAACTATATCAAATGTTTTAGATAAACAACAACGCTTAAATTTGCAAAGAAATAAAACTAAAATATTTGATAAAGAAGAATTTGAAATTTATTGCAATTCTATGGTAGAAGATCGTCCCATAAGTGAAGATGAGGATGAAGTGTTAAACATAATAAGAAAATATTCTGGGGGAAATCCCTATCTTACTATATCATATAACGATATTTCTAAATCTGATTGGGAAAGTATTTCATATGAAATAGTGGAACAAATTATATATGAGTATATTGAACAAGAAAAGCCTGATTATATCAGATTGAGATGGTTTTACAGACGACTTGCACAAATAGGCCACCCTGGCGCTATTGAAGTTTCATTAAAGGAGATTAGCAATTTAGCTCCTTGTTTTTCTAATATTTGTATGTACTTAGGTTCAATACAATCAATTGATGAAAATAAATGGAAAGAAATAGGTGATAATCTAATAAAATTACTTAATTTAGATGAAGTAGAAGATAATCAATATTTTCGTCTAATGATCGTTAGTTTATTTACAAAAAATAAACATATTAATCATTTTTCTACTTTAGCCCAAAAATATTCTAATATCGATTCAATTATAAAAAGAGAAATCATATTATCTGCAAAAGAAAATTCGGCCTTTGACTGGTTACGAGAACAAAAAGAATCATTTCAAAATATGGATCATTGGCAGAAAATAGCCTATATATACGCTGTTTCTGGTTTACCAAACGATGAGCGAAAATATCTTATTAATAGTATTGATATAAATAATCCATTTGAAAAATCATTGGCCTTATGGTCAAAAAAGCAAATAATTTAAATCATAATAAATATATACATATTTTAAGAATTGATGTATAACGATTATTTATTTACAAAATCTTCATATGGTGGTATGATATCCCCAAGAATCCTATTAAACTACTCTGATTTGGGGAGGCAAAAAAATGAAAAAAATCATCGGATTATTCTTATGCGCTCTGCTGATCGCAAGCCTTTTTGGACTTGCGGGCTGCGGAAAAACGGGCGGCTCCGAACCGCTGGTCGTGGCGATGGAGCTGGCTTATCCTCCGTTTGAAACGAAGGATGACAAGGGCAACCCCACGGGCGTAAGCGTCGATATCGCCAAGGCATTCGGCAAATATCTGGGACGTGAAGTGGAAATTCAAAACACCGCATGGGACGGGCTTATTCCGTCGCTGCAAACGGGCAAGGCGGATATGGTGATCTCTTCGATGACCATTACGGATAAACGCGCCGAAACGGTCGATTTCTCCGACCCGTACGCCAACGCGGCGCTTGCGATCCTGTCCAATAAAAATTCGGGCATCACCTCCATTGACGATCTCAATAAGTCCGGCAAAAAGGTGGCGGTAAAGATCGGCTCCACGGGCTACATTTACGCGCAGGAGAACCTCGAAAGCGGCGAGATCATCGGGCTTGCGGATGAAAGCGCTTGCGTGACGGAAGTGGCGCAGGGCAAGGCGGACGGCTTTTTATATGACCAGCTGACCATTTACCGCAACAACAAGGCCAATCCCGACACCACCTCCGCCGTGTACATTCCGTTTCAGGACGTGGAGCATTGGGGCGCGGCCTTCCAAAAAGGCGATACCGAGCTTCGGGACAAGTTCAATGCGTTTTTAAAGGATTACAAGGCCAAAGGCGGCTTCGACGAGCTGACCGAAAAATATCTTGCGGACGAGAAAAAAGCGTTTGACACGTTTGGTTTTCAGTGGTTTTTTGATCAACAATAGCGAGGGCTTATGAATTTATTTTTATCGGACCCCGATAAAAAAACGGGCGCGCTGAAAGCGGCGGTCAACCTGCTGCTTTTGGCCGTCTTACTCATCGGTGTCTTTTGGTTTGCGCTCGAGCGTATCGGCTATACGTTCGGCATTTCTTTTTTGGCTGATCTTCATACACGCGTCCTGCGCGGTTTCGGGATGACGGTCGGCCTCAGCGCGGCGGGCATGGCGCTCAGTCTGCTCATCGGGCTGTTCAGCGCGCTGGCGAGGGACTCGCGCGTGCTTTTGCTGCGCTATTTTTCGGGTCTTTATATCACGTTTATCCGCGGCACGCCGCTGATCATGCAGATCTATCTGTTTTTTTACATCCTCGGCACGGCGTGCTGCATCGAAAACCGTTTTGTCGCGGGCGTTTTGATCCTTTCGATCTTTGAAGGCGCGTATATCGCAGAGATCATCCGCGGCAGCCTGCTTTCGCTCGACGCTTCGCAGCTGGAGGCAGCCAAGGCGGTGGGGTTCACCCAACGACAGACGGTTTCTTATGTGATTTTTCCGCAGATGGTGGCCCGCACGCTGCCGGCGCTCACGGGGCAGTTCGCTTCCATCATCAAGGACTCGTCGCTGCTGTCCATGATCGCGGTCATTGAGCTCACGCAGACGATGCGCGAGCTCAGCTCCGCGAACTTCCGCCTGTTTGAATGCTATATCTTTTTGGGCATCTTATATCTGTGCCTTACGCTGCCGGTCACGCTGGTGAGCAAAAAGCTGGAAAAGAGGTTCAATTATGAAAGTTGAGCTGAAAGGCCTAACCAAAAGCTTTGACGGCGGCAGGGACGTGCTCCGGGGCATCGATTTTAACGCGGATATCCGCACGCTGGCGGTCATCGGCCCGTCCGGCGACGGCAAATCGACGCTGCTGCGCGTGATGGGCGGCCTGCTTGCGCCTACGGGCGGCGAGGTTATCCTGGACGGTACAGCCATGCCGACGGACGAAAACGGGCTGGTCGCTTATCGCCGCGCCATCGGCTTTGTGTTTCAGCAGGGGGGCTTGTTTAAGCATCTGACGGCCATGCAGAACATCACGGTGCCGCTCGTCAAGGTGCACGGGCAGTCCGCGGAGGAAGCCGAAAGCCGCGCGGAGGAGCTGCTCACGCGTTTCGGTTTGATCGGGGACGCGCATAAAAAGCCCGCGGCGTTATCCGGCGGACAGCAGCAGCGCATCGCCATTGCGCGGGCCATTGCGCCGAAGCCGAAGATATTGCTGCTGGACGAACCGACAAGCGCGCTCGACCCCGAATACACCACCGAGGTGCTGGACATGATCAACGAGCTCAAGCGCGACGGCATGGACTTTATCATCGTCACGCACGAAATGGGCTTTGCCCGCCACGCCTGTGAAAAGGCAGCGTTTCTTTACAACGGCGCCATTTTGGAATACGGAGAAAGCGCCGAGCTTTTTGCCGCGCCCAAAACGCAGGAGCTGAAGAAGTTTTTAAGCAAACTGCTGGAATGGAAGATATAAGCCGCATTCGGAG
>DAITPG010000128.1:0-7075 GCA_036833715.1 Eubacteriaceae bacterium
AGTCATCGATGAGATATTGGAACTGCTGATCGATCTTAACGCCTCGTCCGAACAGCTGGACAGCCCCATCATTTACTGCTCCGGCAGAGCAGGCACCGCTTCCCTCTCCACGGACGGCAGCGGAACCGACCTCATCCCGCTTTTTGAAACCATCCTTGAATATATCCCCGCGCCCGAAGGCGACGAAGAAGGCGATCTGCAGCTGCTCATCTCCTCCATCGACTACAACGAATACGTGGGACGCATCGCCAGCGGACGGATCGAACGCGGCTCCATCAAGCAGAATCAGGAAGTCATGATCTGCGATTATCATAACAAAAAAGCGCCGTACCGTTCCAAGATCGTAACGATGTATCAGATCGACGGCCTCAAACGCACCGCCGTCACCGAAGCTAAAGTCGGCGACATCATCTGCATCTCCGGGGTGCAGGATATTACCATCGGCGATACCATTGCGGCCGTTGCCAATCCCGAGCCGCTGCCGTTTGTAAAGATCAGCGAGCCGACCATTGAAATGACCTTTTCCGTCAACGACAGTCCGCTTGCAGGAAAAGAAGGCAAATTTGTCACCTCCAGACAGCTGCGCGACAGACTCAACCGGGAGCTTCTCAAGGACGTTTCCCTGCGCGTAAGCGACGGGAGCTCCACCGACAGCTTTTTGGTGATGGGCAGAGGTGAAATGCATCTTTCCATCTTAATAGAAACCATGCGCCGCGAAGGCTATGAATTCGCCGTCAGCACGCCGAAAGTTTTATATAAAACCATTGACGGCAAGCGGTACGAACCGGTCGAAAAGCTGATCATCGACGTGCCCAAGGAAAGCGTGGGCAACGTGATCGAAAAGCTCGGTTCGCGTAAAGCGGAACTGCAAAGCATGAACGCGATGGGCAGCCGCATGAGACTGGATTATTTGATCCCTTCCCGCGGGCTTTTGGGCTACAGAGGCGAATTTTTAACGGATACGCGCGGAGAAGGCGTCATCAATGCTATTTTTGACAGCTATCAGCCGTTTAAAGGCGAAATCACACGCAGATACACTGGATCGCTGGTGGCGCACGAAGCGGGCGTTTCCATCACTTACGGCCTATACAACGCGCAGGAACGCGGCATATTGTTTATTCCCGCGGGCGTGCCCGTTTACGAAGGCATGATCGTCGGCGAATCACCCAAGCAGGAGGATATCGTCGTCAACGTATGCAAAAGAAAACAGGTCACCAACATGCGTGCGGCCGGCAGCGACGAAGCCCTTCGCCTGGTGCCGTACAGAGAGCTGAGTCTGGAAGCGGCGCTCGAATTTTTGGGAGATGACGAACTCATGGAAGTCACGCCCAAAAGCATCCGCCTTCGCAAACGCATTTTAAGCAAGACCTTAAGGCTCAAAAGCGAAAGCAAAAAATAGACCATAAATCTTTATTCCTACGGACATAAGCAAAAGACTGAAACGGCAGAGCGATCTGCCGTTTTTTTGATGGCCGATATTGACAAACAGCTCCCCTAAATCATGCAGAGATTTCCAATTGGCGTATAATCGTCCGCCTTGCGGAGATACTAAACAAAATTAACAGGGGAAAAACAATGTTCCGTTATCTGAAAAAAATATGGATGTCCATCAACGAGATCAAAAGAAACGTGCCGGATACACCGGCTTCCGAACCCGAAGACCAGGAAGTAAATATTTCGGAAGATCTTCAAGAAAACCTAAAAGCAATCAAAGAATTTGTCGGTGACAGCAAAGATATCATTATACGCGAGATCAGTATCGGCAAGGACAAGTCAATAGATGCAGCGGTGCTGTATATTGACGGTATGGTCAACACCTCGACTATCCACGAAGATATCCTTAAGCCGTTGATGCTTTTTGAAGTGAATTTATCTTTTAAATGTTTGAAAAGCACCGAAAAATTAAACGATTTGATGCGCAGTGTGATCTATTCGGGAGAAATGCATCCCGTTAAAACCTACAAAGATTTGATCGACTGCTGTCTTTCGGGGGATGCGCTTTTGATCGTTGACGGCTTAGATCAGGCCATTGATATCGGCAGCAGCAAAGGATGGGAAAAAAGAGGCGTTACCGAACCTCAGACGGAATCCGTCGTCAGAGGGCCCCGCGAAGGCTTTACCGAAAATTTCAGAACGAATACTGCTCTATTAAGAAGAAAGTTAAAAACTTCTTCCCTCCGAATGGATCATATGATCCTCGGTAAAAAAACGCAAACAAGCATCTGTGTTGCTTATCTGGATGGCGTTGCCGATCCCGAAGTGATCGCTACCGTAAAACAAAGGCTGAAAAATATCAATACCGATTCCATTTTGGAAAGCGGATATATCGAGCAATTTATCGAAGATGCGCCATATTCCATTTTTTCGACGATTTCATACAGCGAAAAGCCCGATGTGATCGCGGCAAAAATGCTGGAGGGACGGGTCGCCATCTTGGTGGACGGTACTCCTTTTGTGCTTACCGTGCCCATGCTGTTTCTGGAGCATTTTCAATCGGCGGAGGACTATTACACACGGCCGTTTCATTCCAACATCATTCGCCTGCTGCGATATCTTTCATTTTTTATAGCGTGCTTCGGGCCTGCTTTATATATCGCCTTTTCCACCTATCATCAGGAACTTATTCCGACGACTTTGCTCTTTACCATGGCGGAGGCCAGAGAAGGCATCCCTTTCCCCGCATTTATCGAGACCCTTCTGATGGTGGTTACATTCGAAATCCTCAATGAAGCGGGCCTTCGCATGCCCCGCCCCATTGGGCAGGCCGTCAGCATCGTCGGCGCCCTCGTAGTCGGCGAGGCAGCCGTATCGGCGGGGTTCGTCGGCGCGCCCATCGTCATCGTGATTGCCATTACCGCCGTATCGGGCTTTATCGTACCCACGCTCAACTCATCCGTTTCGATTTTAAGGCTCATATATATCGTACTCGCAACGGCGATGGGCGGCTACGGTATTTTGATCGGTTTTTTGGGCATGCTCGTTCATCTGGCTTCGCTGAAATCTTTCGGCATACCTTATATGGGTTATATAGCGCCCACCCGTCCGGGGATCATGAAGGATGTATTCACACGCACTTTTTTGTGGAAAATGCACTTTCGTCCGCACGGCATCGCCAAAGGGGATACCACCCGTCAGCAATTTGATTATCCTCCTGTGCAGGAAGATCCGCAGGATGACAAAAACGATGAGGATAAAGGTGATTAAATGAAAGCTTTTAAGCGAGTTTTGTTGCTGTTTTTGCTGATATCCTCCGCCGCTGCTGTTTCCGGCTGCTGGAACAGCAGAGAGCTCAACAGCATCTCCATTATTTTGGGTGTCGGTATCGATAAAACGGAGGACGGGCTCATCGACGTCACTACGCAGATTGCCAAAACAGTTGCCAGCGGCGCAAAAAAAGAAGGCGATTCCAAAGAAAAGGCCTATGTCAATTTAAACCTTACGGGCGATACACTGTTTGACATCTTCCGAAACTACACGCACCAAAATGAAAGAAAACTATTCTTTCCGCAAAATCAAGAGATCATTTTCGGGTCGGATCTTGCGAAAGACGGCGTATTCCCTTATGTGGATTTTTTTGCGCGCGATCATGAATGCCGCATGGACGTTTTTGTTTTAGTATCCAAAACCACGGCCAATGAAATACTCAATGTAGAGCCGATGCTTGAAAAGACCATCGCCGTAGAACTGAACGCTCTTATCGAAGTGCAAAAAACGGCCACCTCTTATTCTCAGCAGATAGAGCTGATGGAGTTTGTACAAAAAATTCAAAGCAAAACCACTTCGGCTCTTGCCACGCTGGTTGATACGCGCATTGAAAAAGACGGTCACCAAGTGCTTAATCTTATCGGCATGGCCGTATTTAAAGAAGATCAAATGGTCGGCGAGCTTAATGCGGAGGAAACCCGGGGCTGGTCATGGGTAGCCAACAAAGTGAAGGGCGCGCTCATCGATGTCGATTCCGACAAAGGAAAAGCGACCATTGAGGTCAAAAAAGCAGCCGCCAAAACCAAAGTCACCATTACCGAAGAAAATCAACTGGTCGTTGACATCAAGGTGACCCAGCAGGGCACCATCGGGGAAATGGTCGGTTTTACGGATATGGAGATGCTCCAGATTGTCGAGCATCTCGAAAAAGGCACCGCCGAAAAAATCAAACAGGAAATCGAAGCTTCACTTGCAAAAGCCCGAAAGCTGAACGCCGATTATTTTGGATTTGCGGATATGTTCGAAAAAAAATATGCCAAAGAATTCGTTACTTTTAAAGAATACTGGGATCAGGATTTCCGCAACGTGCAGGTCAATATCACCGTTGAATCGAAAATCACGGGCACCGGCCGCATCACAACGCTCAATAACCTAAAGAAAGGCGAATGATCTATGCGAATGCCGATCGAAAAAGGAAAGATATCCGCTTCCCAGCTGATGTTTGCCATCATCTGCTATCTGCAGGGAACCACCATTGTGACCAGCTTCTATTCCTCTACCACCAAACAGGATTCATGGATCGCGATGATCGGCGGGTTTGTGATCAGCCTGATATTTATTTGGATGTACAGCGTCATTTTGGGCAGATATCCCGGGAAGAATTTGATTGAAATCAATGAAGCTGTGTTCGGAAAAATCGCCGGCAAGGTACTATCAGCCTTTTATGTGCTTTTTTTTATCCTTGTTGCGTCTCTAAATTTAAACAATGTGAGTGATTTTGTTTCTATTCACTTGATGCCCGAAACGCCCGAATTTATTTTTGCGCTGCTGTTGATCGCCCTATGTGCGTTTGCCGTATATTACGGTGTGGAGACAGTGGTCCGTTACGGCATGACCTTTTTTATCCTGTGGATCATAGGGCTTTCCCTTGCCACCGGTTTATCGGCTTTCAATATGGAACTCGGCAATTTTCTTCCGATGCTGTCTTTGCCGGTTACCGATTATCTGAAAGGTTCGTTTATCGCTTCGACTTTTCCGTTTTGCAGCGTATTTGTATTTACAATGATCGCTCCGTATACCGACAATCAAAAACTCATCGGCAAGGCCTTTTTTATGGGCGTTTTGATCGCTTTTATCCCTCTTCTGATCATGACGCTCAGAGATATCGCCGTATTGGGAAACATGAGCTCCGCGGTGGTGCTGCCGTCCTTTGAAACGCTGCGGCAGATCAACGTGATCGAGCTGTTCAGCCGCATGGAAGTCATTTTTGCGATCTTAAGGCTTGTGCTGATGTTTTTTAAGATCGGTATTTTAACGTATGTGGCTTGTCTGTCAGCGGCGCAGCTTTTCGGATTAAACTCTTACCGACCGCTGATCGTGATCATCTGCGCGCTGATCTTGATCCATGCTTCGATCGTTTTCGATTCGCCCGTGGAAGAAATCAATTGGGGTCCAACCGCAGCGCCGCTGTTTAACGCTTTTTTTGAAATATTTCTGCCGACGGTCACGCTCGCTGTAATAAAGATCAAAGACCGCATAAAACAAGCAAAGGAAGAGAACAGATGAACATTTTATTAACGGTTTTGGCATTTGCCGCCATAGCGACTTACGAAATGCCGCCTTTAATCAAAAAAAAGGAATGGAAAGAATTTACAGTGTTCATGTTTTTATTTGCCGTTGCGTTTACCGTGGCTATCCTGCTGGCTTTCGGCATCGATGTGCCCAGCCCGCTCGACGGCGTGATTTATCTCGTGCGGGATGTGCTTCATATCACCTATAAATAAATGACGGAAGAATAACGAGGAATCTCTTATGAACAATATCGAAAAGGGTAAAATATCATCTTCCCAGCTGTTTTTCGCCGTCATGTGCTATTTTCAGGGTTCTACCCTGCTGACGGGCTTTTATGTGGGTATAACCGGACGGGATTCATGGGTGATATTGATCAGCGGTTATCTGGTAGCTTTAATTTTTATCTGGTGTTTTATACAGCTGACGAAAGCCTATCCCGGTAAAAACCTCATACAGATCAGCGAAGAGGTTTTCGGGCCGGTTTTCGGAAAAATCGTATCCTTCTGCTATTTTTTTTATTTTGCATCCATCGTTATATTAAATTTGGAGCTTTACGGCGGTTTTGTGCAGGGTAATGTCCTGTCAGAGACGCCCTTTACCATAATATTGATCCCTATCGTTTTCATATGTGTATGGATTGCGCGTAAAGGGGTCGAAAATGTTGTCCGTTACGGCGCCGCATTTTTCGTTTTTTGGGCTTTTATCTATATCATTGTGTTTGTATTATCTTTCAAAGAATTTAATTTTACAAATCTGGCGCCTGTTTTCACCTTGACGCTGCGCGAATTTATTCACGGAACCCATGTGAGCGCAACCATTCCCTACGGTGATCTGGTCATTTTCTTAATGCTCACTTCATCGGTCAACGACCAATCAAAGGTAGCGCCGGCCATTTATCTGGGGATGACGTTTGGGATGATCTCCTTGATATTAGTCGTCGTTTCGGACATCTCCGTTCTCGGAGGCTTAACGCCGGTCATGACGACGCCAACCTATGAAGCCCTCCGCGTGATCAATGTTGGGGAAATATTTTCCCGCATGGAAATTTTATTTATGGTCGTGCGTTTGATCCTTCAATTCTTTAAGATCGGCCTTGTGTTTTATGCCGCTGTGCTGTCTTTCGCCCAGATGTGCGGTTTGAAATCCTACCGCTCAATCGCAACCGTTTTAGGAGCGCTGATGATCGTCTATACGCTGGTTACTTTCAACCATGCGGGCGAGCATGCGGCTTGGGGAAACGATACGGCACCGTTCTTCAGCAGTTTTTTTGAATTTTTTCTTCCTGCGCTTACGCTGCTGGTTTTAACGGTTAAAAAGAAACTCAAAAAAAGCAGAGCCAATCAGGCGGCAGAATAAGGAGAACCTTATGAATTCTATCGAAAAAGGTAAAATATCCGCCTCTCAGCTGATGTTTTCCATTATGTGTTTTTTGCAGGCATCCACGCTTATCACGGGGTTTTACGCTTCAACGATGAAACAGGAATCCTGGATGGTCATCATCAGCGGTTATCTGGTGTTTCTGCTCTTTTTATGGTTTTATCTTATTCTTGTCAAGCAATATCCCGGAAAAAACCTGTTT
>DAITPG010000129.1:0-7012 GCA_036833715.1 Eubacteriaceae bacterium
GATGATCGTGGGGCGCGACACGCAGAATCTTAGCTTTCAGCAGGTGACCAAAGCTGCCGTTGAGACGGTTGCCGAAAGCACTTCGGACGGAATCATTGCGCCGATGTTTTATATGATGCTGGGCGGTGCTGCTCTGGTTTATTTATATAAGGCCGTTAATACCATGGATTCCATGATCGGCTATAAAAATGAAGTTTACTTAAATTTTGGCAGATTCGCTGCCAAAACGGATGATGTTTTTAATTATATTCCATCCAGACTGGCGGGATTGTTGATGATTGCAGCCGCCTATTTGATGAAATTCGATTACCAAAACGCTTACCGGATTTTTAAAAGAGATCGTTTGAATCATTCGAGCCCAAACAGCGCGCAGACGGAATCCGTAGCTGCCGGAGCTTTGAATATTCAGCTTGCCGGCAACGCGACTTATTTCGGAAAACTGTATAAAAAGCAGACCATCGGCGACGCGAATCGTCAAATCGAAGCGGAGGATGTCATAAGAATGAATAAATTGACGCTGATGACGTCATTTGTGTCGATCGTTTTGTTCGCAATGCTCCGCGAGGCTGTCTTTTTACTGCTGTTATAGAGGAAATACAATGAAAATGGTGCACGGCGGTGATATATACACCGCAAGAGAACAACTGAATAAGCCGATCATCGATTTTTCGGCGAACATCAATCCGCTGGGCATTCAGCAGAGTGTCAAAGACGCCATCTGCGGCTGCCTCGAGGAATGCGAAAATTATCCCGATCCGCTTAACCGCAAACTTCGCGCTGCGATCTCAGCATTTGAACATGTGCCTGCAGAATATATCCTTTGCGGAAACGGTTCCGCAGATTTGATCTTTCGCGTGGTTTATGCCATCAAACCCCGTAAGGCATTGCTTCTTGCGCCGACGTTTGCGGAATATGAGTGCGCGCTGCGCAATACGGATACACAGATCGTTTATCATAAGCTTCGAGAAGAAAACGATTTTTGTTTGACGGAAGAAATCCTCGGCGAACTTACGCCCGATCTGGATATTCTTTTCATTTGCAACCCCAATAATCCCACCGGCCGGGCGGCAGATAGCATGCTTATGAAAAAAATTACAGAAGCTTGCGCAACGCAAGGCATCCGTCTGGTCGTAGACGAATGTTTTATGGATTTTATAACCGATTGGGAACGGTTTTCCATCAAATCGGCATTATCCGGCTATCCGAATCTTTTGATATTAAAAGCTTTTACCAAAACATTCGCAATACCGGGAATCCGTTTGGGTTACGCGCTTTGCGCTGATAAAGGCTTTCTTGAACTGATATCGGCTGCGGGACAGCCCTGGAGCGTTTCTGTGATTGCGGAGCACGCCGGCATTGCGGCTTTATCCGATCCAACGCATATTGTAAAAACTGCCGAAACTGTCTCTGCGGAAAGAGCGTATCTTTCCGCAGAACTTAAAAAATTCAACCTTTCCGTTTATGATTCTTTAACGAATTACCTAATGTTCAGCGTTGATCAACCAATCGATCTAAAAGGAAAATTATTCGCCAAAGGAATACTCATCCGCAGCTGCGCCAATTATCGGGGTTTGGACGAGAGATACTACCGCATTGCAGTTAAAGCCCATGCGGATAACGAAATACTTGTACAAGCGATGCGTGAAATATTGGAGGGTAACGCATGAGTATCGTGATGATCATCATCGACGGCATGACCGACCATCCCTGCGCTTCGCTTGGAGGTTTGACGCCATTTGAATTTGCTGACTGCAAAAACATGGCATTTATGAAGAAAAACGGAAGCTACGGCGAATTGAATGTACGCCCAAACGGATTTGCCGTTGAAAGTCTGCCTTGCATTTTAACGCTTTTAGGCGTACCGCCCGAAAAAATACCGACGGGAAGAGCCTATTTTGAAGCACTTTCCGCAGGCATTTCCGTAGATGAAACGGATTTGGTTTTGCGTTGCAATCTGGTTCGCATTAAGGACGGAAAGCTGATCTCTTCGTGCTGCGAAGGATTAAGCGAGCAGGATTTTGCAGATGCTGCCAAGCGGTTTTCCGCTTTGTTTGATAATGAGATGGCCTTTTACCATATGAGTTCCTATAAAAATCTGTTGGTGATCAAAAATGCTGCCGATCGACTGCATACTTTGTCGGTTTATGCTCCGCATGAGCATATCGGTACGATATTTGAAATGCTTTATCCCCGGGACGCCATAATCGGCAATCAATTGAAAAGCTTCATTCATAAAAGCATCGAGGTTCTCAACTCCGATATGGATTCCGATATTCGCTACGCCTTTCTGCCTTGGGGGCAGTCCCGCAAGCAGGAAATCCCCACTTTTTGTAATCTGCACGGTCTTTCCTCCGCTTCCGTTTGTGCCACGGAGATCGTGCGCGGTTTATGTAAAGCCATGGATATGCGGGTGATCGATCTGGAAGGCGCAACTTCGGACACAGACACGAATTTAACGAATAAAGCCGCAGCGGTATTACAACAAATCGGGCAAACCGACTTTATCCTGCTGCATATCAACGGGACGGACGAAGCCGCCCACCGAAAAGATCCAATGGGGAAGGCGGCATTTTTAAAAAAAATTGATGAAGAAGTAATTGCTTCGTTGATTGAAAAATGCCCTTACGACACAAGTATCATGATCTGTTCCGATCACAGTACATTATCCGAAACGGGAGAGCATATGGCTGATCCTCAGCCTTTTACGATCTATCGCAAAAACAGTGCGCCAAAAGGATATTTGGGCACTTTTTTGGGAATCGAGGCAATTCAAATACTCACGAATAAATGAGGTAAAAACGATGGCAAAAGCAAAATCGATCATGATCCAGGGCACTATGTCCAATGCGGGAAAAAGCGTTTTAACGGCGGGATTATGCCGTATTTTCAAACAAGACGGCTATAAGGTTGCACCATTCAAATCCCAAAACATGGCACTCAATTCTTACATAACGAAAGAAGGGCTCGAGATGGGCCGCGCGCAGGTGATGCAGGCGGAAGCGGCCGGGATCGAGCCGCGGGTCTGCATGAATCCGATCCTACTCAAACCTACCAACGATACGGGATCTCAGGTCATTTTAAACGGCGAAGTGCTGGGTAACATGGGCGCTGTGGAATATTATACGCATAAGCAGGACATGATCCCGCATATTATGGAGGCGTACCGCAAGCTTGAAGAGGAATATGATATCATCGTGATCGAAGGAGCCGGAAGCCCCGCGGAGATCAACCTGCGCGATGACGATATTGTCAACATGGGCATGGCAGCGCTGGTGGATGCGCCGGTATTGATTGCGGGGGATATCGACCGCGGCGGCGTTTTCGCTTCGCTTGCGGGCACGCTCCTATTGCTCAACGAAGATGAGCAGCAGCGTGTGAAAGGCACCATCATCAATAAATTCAGGGGCGACCGATCCATCCTTGAGCCCGGCATCAAAATGCTGGAGGATATCATTCAAAGGCCGACAGTTGGTGTGATCCCGTATATGTATCTGGATATCGACGAAGAGGACAGCCTAACCGAACGCTTTGGCCCCAGACATGAAGTTTCGTTGATCGATATTGCGGTTGTGCGTCTGCCGCGCATATCCAATTTTACCGATTTTAACGCGCTCGAATTTATGCCGAATGTCACGCTGAGGTATGTAAACCATCCGCGTGAATTGAAAAACCCCGACATGGTGATCCTGCCGGGAACCAAAAATACGATGGGTGATTTAAAATGGCTGCGCCAGAGCGGCTTTGAAGCGGCTATCTTAAAGCTGGCATCCCAAGGCAAGCCCGTTTTCGGTATTTGCGGCGGTTATCAGATGCTGGGCAAAACCCTATCCGATCCGTACAACGTAGAGGAAGGCGGGAGCATGGACGGGATGGGCCTTCTGCCGATCGATACGGTTTTCGAGCAGCATAAAAGGCGCACAAGAGTGGAAGGCACCATCCTTGAAGCCGGAGGCATTCTTTCGGGCATGTCAGGCGCGCATCTGGAAGGCTATGAAATCCACATGGGCATCAGCAGGCCGTGTGAAGAGCTTGCGCCGCTTGCGAAAATCAAGGATATCTCCGGTTCGGAATCAGAATCTTTGGACGGGCATTATAAAGGCAACGTGTACGGCTCCTACGTTCACGGGATTTTTGACTGCGAGGATGTGGCCAAGGCGGTCATTATCGATCTTTTGAAAGCCAAAGGGCTTGGATATGAGGAAGTAAGCGCCGTAGATATGAAAGCCTATAAGGAAAGCCAGTATGACCTTCTCGCGAAGACCATGCGGGATAATCTGAATATGGAATTGATTTTTGATATCTTAAATAAACGCATTTGATTGGAGTTCGATCATGAAAATAGAATTGCAAAACGTATTGCCCGCCGATATCGAAAAACGGAGCTTTGAAATGATCGGCGAAATTTTGGGAGATAAAACGTTAGATCCTGTTAATGAGCAGGTAATCAAGCGAGTGGTCCATACCAGCGCTGATTTTGATTATGTCGAAAATCTTTATTTTTCGGCAGACGCGGTCAAAAAAGGGATCGCAGCCATTAAAAACGGAGCCTGCATCGTGACCGATACGCAAATGGCCAAGGCGGGCATCAACAAAAGCTCGCTGGCGGCCTACGGCGGAGAAGTGTTCTGCTTTATGTCCGATGAAGACGTCGCGCAGGAAGCGAAGGAAAACGGCACCACACGCGCGGTAGCTTGCATCAACAAGGCGGCCAGGCTGGATAAACCCCTGATTTTTGCCATCGGCAACGCTCCGACAGCGCTTATCCGCCTATACGAGCTGATCAGCGAAGGATCCTTAAAACCGCAACTGATTATAGGCGTACCGGTGGGTTTTGTCAATGTCGTTGAATCCAAGGAACTCATCATGCAGACTGAGGTGCCGTGCATCGTAGCCAAAGGCCGAAAAGGCGGAAGCAATGTTGCCGCCGCAATCTGCAACGCGATGCTTTATTACAAATAGACCTAAAGCTTTTTATGGCAATGTTAACATACAAAAAACTTTGACATTCGACAAAAAATACGCTACAATCATATCAGATCAAATCTTGATGAAACATCAGATGTGAGGGCCGTCGAATGAGGGAAATACACAAGTAATTATGGCTTTATGTCCGCCGATGCGCAGTGACTTGAGGCCTTTTTTGGTAAAAATCATTCGTCTGAATTTCATATCGAAAGGAGAACATATGAGCAAAAAAGATAAATCGATGCTTCCCGAAGGCGATCCGACGCAACAAACTACGGAAGAAACACCGGATCAATTCAGCCGTCCGGTTCGAAAATTAAGCAGGGAGCAGTTAAGGCAAAAGGGTTTTTTTACAGGTAAAACTTTACGGAGAGGATTGATCCTACTGGCTGTGGCTCTCATCTTTTTCGGCAGTTTTGAAATCGTCGGAAGCGGTAAAAGCGGTGTTGTTGTAACATTGGGCAAAGTGAGCGATGAAATCCTTACGGAAGGTTTTCATTTTAAAATACCCTTTATTCAGCATATTGTGCAAATCGATAACCGAACGAAAAAAATAGAAACTACGGGCAGCGCGGCTTCAAAAGACTTACAGACGGTAACCTATGAAGTAGCGGTCAATTACAAGGTTACCAACAAAGCATCCGCCAGCCTTTACCGGGGTGTCGGTACAGATTATGCGGATATTGTTATTTCTCCGGCAATACAGGAAAGCATCAAGGCTTCCACGGCACAGTTTACGGCGGAACAGTTGATCACGCAGCGGGCAATCGTCGGCGATATGATCAAAGAAACGCTTGCAAGTAAAATCGAAGGCTATGGCATTACCGTCGAAGTATTCAACATCGTCAATTTCGACTTTTCCGCCGAATTCAACGCAGCCGTTGAAGCCAAGCAGACAGCGGAGCAAAACGCGCTGAAAGCGCAGCAGGATCTTGCAAGAATCCAGATCGAAGCGCAGCAGAAGGTAGTTCAGGCCGAAGCGGAAGCGAAATCGATCAAGCTGATTCAGGAAACCCTTTCCAGCTCGCCGGAATACATCGATTACATCAAATGGAGTAAATGGAACGGCGTTCTGCCGGTTTATGTGGGCAATGGAACAAGCATTATTGATCTTGGCGATATCGACGACTGAATTTATCTGTACGAACATATAAATTAGGGATGATTTTTAATTATCCCTAATTTAATGTTAACTGTTTTGGTCGGAAGAGGAGTATTTTTGATTCATGAGAAATGAGGATATTAATATTTCGGATATTTTAAACGGTCAGATCAATAAAAACGAATATGTATTATGGTACGGGAAACCAAGTATGTATCGGTTCTTTTTTGCAGAAATCATTCCCAATATAATCGATGTCATTGCAATAATAATATTAATACCTATTTTTCTTAAGTTTATCAAATATGCCAGCTACAGTTATGAACAACTTACTTATTGGATTATGAGTTTTATAATAGCAATCGTAATATTCATCGTTCATAATATCAGCTGGTATAAAAGAAAACGCAGCACATATTTTGTAATCACAAATCATAGAGTTTTTGATATATACATAAAAAGTCAGGAATATATCTTTCACAGTTTATTGCTCGAAGATATCAAGAATTTTGAATTGAGAAAAGTATTAAGGGGATGGAATTTACATCTGGGAAAATATCGATATGGAAATCCAATGTATTTTGACTATGAATTTAGTATATCCGACAGAAATGATAGGGGGAATTTTGAGAGTTCGATCAACAATATAGATTTTTTCTCTTTTTTTGATTTGGATAATCCCGATACTCCTGTCAGATATATCCGACAAATCACAAATGCAAAAGAGTATATTGATCCATTGAAAAAAAAGTAAGGTTCGCATTCGCACACTTAAATTAAGATGATTTTTGATAGTATCAGGCAGTTTTTTTCGATGATTCTTGTTTTTATTTTTTTCTTTACATGTTTGTATTTACCTATAAATTGTACCGAGGATCAAGAGCTTAATGACAATATATAAGTGAAAATCTTGCGGCGTTGTTTAGAAATCCAAATGTTAACATA
>DAITPG010000130.1:0-7012 GCA_036833715.1 Eubacteriaceae bacterium
CTTATTGATATTTACTTTAAAGTAAAAATGTCACATTCTTGTCACATATGCAAATAATTGTAATATTTTTTTATTTTTAATAATCTATACGACATTTATTACATATTAAAAAACGTAGCAGATGCTACGCTTTATCTTTTAAAGGGGCGATAAGCCCCACCCTATACTTCTACCTGTACGCAGTATAACACAAAACCATTACCCCAATTCGCTCCCCTTTTATTTTTTTATACTATCATCCTATCTAAATGAATAAAAAACAATCTTACCGATTCGTAAAAATTAGCATACCCGACTGGGATATTATGCGACATCACCAAGTCATTATAAGAAAAATCATAACAAGCATTAAGAATAATATACCGATAAAGCCCGGCATCCGCTTTGATTGCAGCCTGCTCTATGGCTTTTACTTTTTCGTATTTTGCTATGATCTTCTCGGCGCGCTTATATGTAGGATCAGATATATCAGTTCCTTTCGGCATCCCTGAAATTGGAGCGGCGCCGATGTCATAATTATCGAGTTGATAATTTTTAAGTTTTTCATACTGCCTGCATATGGCCTTGAGCTCATCTTGACGATCATTATCAATTCCATAGTCGATTAATTTGTAACGATATTTTCTTGGCATACGGCACCGCCTTGTAAAATTTACCTGTAGCATTTTTTAAGATTTCGGTTATACTGATTACGAACGGGGGTGATACCTTGATAAAGATCTTTTTTATTAAGATAATTATCAATCTATCTGTGAAGCCTCGTAATTAACGGACTTGCGCAGCGCAGCATGAAAGCAATTTCATCTGCGGGGCTTATAATAAAATAATAAAAGAATGGCACTGGTTTAACCAGTTTTTTTTATTGCTGTTTTTTATGCCACCCAACCGACTCGACGCCGCATTTCACACATCGAAGCACCTGCACTGTGCAGCTATCATGAGCATCGACCTCTTCGAAATCATGCCCGCATACGGTGGCAAATTCGTTACCACATGGAACACAAACATTCTTACAGCTTGGCGTAGCAGCTATTCCGTTGCGCATAAGACTCTCCATCGCCGCAATAGCCGTAGCCGCTACATGAGACAGTTCTTCCATCATGTTATCATAGCCGCCTTTTTCACCCGGACCACCGATATATGTTTGATTTATTGCTTTTTCGAATTCACCTTTTTCCTCTCCGATAAGAGAATTCCATTCAAGTGGATGGTGATTCTGCTGTCCCCATTTTTCATCCTGTCTGTCGCGCTCTGCGTCGACCATCATGAAAGCATCGAGCCTTAATTTGTCATCGCCGCGGTATATCGTATCGCCTTTCTTTTTACGCAAATTGATTGTTGCAATAAGCCTTCGTACCCATGCGATAATGTCGACAGCCACGAGGGCGAGGCCATAAATGCACAATATCGGGATGCAGATAAGCATTATGTACATGATTAATTCAAACATCTTCTTCTTCCTCCGTAGAGTAATTAACCTCGGTATTGTATTTAAGGCACCGACCACCTTTGTAAGCAACGCATTTATGCAGAATACATGGCCGCAAAATCGGACGGGAAAAACTTCCGCTTCCAATCGTTATCGGTTCAACTGTTTCAATGCCGATTAAGTCAGGGCAAAATTTAGTTTCAAGCATATATTTCCTCCTATTTCATCTTCTCTATCGAACTTAGAATCTCGCTCAACGCTTCGATCTTTGCCGCGATTTTCATTTCTTCGAAGCGTAGCCCTGCGATTTCGTTTTTGATTTTCTCTTCGACGCGATCAATTTGATTTAGCAATCCGGCACCTCCGTTAGAACAAATTCTCCGCAGCATTCTTGTCCGCATTTATCTTCAATTTGCATCTTACGGCAATGCTTTTTCGCATGGCGGTCGAGCTTGATGGTGTCGAAGCTTTTCTTAGTGTCGAGATTCTCGACGATCTCAATCGGGCAGATGCGATTATTAAGCATCCAGTCGGTGACTTCATTTGCCGACGCCTGTGTTTTTTTGATTTTATTGATAAAGTTATGTACTTTCATTCGGTACCTCCGATTTCATCTTCAAGCTTTTCGAGCTGCTCAGGGTTCGTTTCGATAAATAAAATTTCGCTTTGCCATTTTGTGTCTTTGCTATAAGCGCATAATCCATGGTTCATACTCTTAGCTAATTCCCCTGTTAATTCCAGATAATCGCTATTTCTAAGCTTTTCAATTAACTTTTCGCGGGTATAATCAACTCCAAAAAGTCCAGAGCCCTGATTATAAAAGGTATGAATTTCTTCGTTTTCCGGCAAAATTGAGATTGCTTGATCAAGTGTTATATATGCCTTCATTGCGACCTCCTAATTCGTTTTAAAACGGACAATATAAGCCATTTTTGAGTTTCATCATTGACCGACCGGAAGGATGCATCCTTTTTACGGCGCAATCCCGATCCGGTAAAGATGATGATGCCGATATGCTCGGGTACCATATCTTTGATATAATGGTAGATTTCGCTGGGCACGACATAATAATTCAGGTTGCCAACAAAGTTATGGCCGTTCTTACTCTTAAAATCTGCCTTCGTTATTTTGATCTCGAAGCAAGTTATGAGGATGTCCTCATCTCCGGTCTTGCCATTCATGCACCATCGACATTCTCCATGATCGCAAAATTGCGGATACCTTTCTTCGGGATAATTGATAAAAGTACACCGTTTTTCATAGGCATCGATAAGTCCTTCTTTAGGAATAATGCCGTAAAACATACACGTTCCCACGTAAGAAATATTACTGAAACATTCGGCCACACGAACAGCGTCGATGATTCCCTCGGAGGTGCTGCCGCAAGCGACAGGCACCTCAAAGGCGGTTGACCATCCTCGAAAGGTATTGATATCAATACCGCCCATATTGGTCGGGGCATAAGTCGTGAGGGATTTCTCAATTTGCTTCGTCAAGTCAGTTTTCATGGTTGGCCTCATCCGGCGTCCATTCGATACCATTGCGCTCACAATAGCATTTGCAAGCTTTCGGTAGGTGTCCGAGTACTCCGCCGAGATATTTCGTCTTTTTGGTATGACACTGACCGCAATAATACTCGCCGTCTTTCATGTAATCATTGGGTTTTATTACGATTCTCATAATTTACACCGCCATTTCTTCATGCAATGCTTCCATGCTGTCAAATTTCTTTCCGCAGTATTCCGGCAGATTCGCCCTGACAAGTGCTTCCGCAAACGGCGGCGGGACGCTGTTGCCGCAGCGCGCAACCTGGGCGCTTTTCGAATACTTTTTCCCGTTAAGATCAAAGTCGATTTTGTAATCAAACGGGAATCCCTGCGCTGCGTAAAGTTCATGCGGCTCAAGCATCCGCATCCCGATGTCGACGATCTGATATTCTTCCCCGTGGATGCTTATAAGTCCGAAGCGGTCTCTTGTCGTTACCGTCCCGAGAGGATCATTTAAGCTTTGTCCCGCGCTTTGGCCGTAATATTTAATTAAAAATGCCTCGACTAATCGGCTCTTATCGACGGCCGTGCAGGTTCCGAGCGGCTCATACATTTTGTGCCCGGTCGATGTGTTGAATTGTCTGGATATAAATGCGGCAACGACCGAATTATGATCATGCGCGGTTACGGTATGTAAAGGCTCATCCGCGCCGCTTCCCGCGCCGGCATAATTGCCACCGAAATGTTTTGCAAGAAAAGCAGAGCATAAAGCGTAACGGTTTGACATATCAAGGGTTAAAATAGGAGCATTAACTTTTTGTCCTCGTACTTCCGATTCTGTTTTTTCTTTATGATATTGAGTCAATATCGGAGCAATCAGTCCCATCGCATGAGCGGCGCCTGCTAGGCGTTTACTACCTGCGCCCGATGTAATCGTGTGTAATGGATCGTCGATCGCGCTTCCGGGCGATTGTGCTCTGAATTTTGTCAAATACGGAGCAACAAGAAGATGTTCCGCTTTACTTGTGATTGTGGTCAATGGTTTTTCAGTGCTATAGCTCATTTTATCGCCGCCGAATTTCGTCTGACCTATGCGGGAAACATACGGAGCCACAATTCCATATCTATGTTTGGCCGTTATCGTCTGCAATGGATCATTAATATCCTGCCCGCGGAATCCATCGCCGCCGTGATTGACCTGAATAATAAAAGGTTCAGGATTATCAAAAACAAATTTCTGTAATCCTCGGGCAATGCGCTTCATGGTATTTTCGGCAAGCGGCTTTTTTCGGTCGAAAATTGACGGGCACTGGATCGCCCAGTCGATGATCTCGGCGGCTGTTCTGTATGGAATCTTTCCGGGACCGTGCGTAGGTTCCGGCCAAACAATAGGCATTCCGTCGCAGCGCGCGATCAGAAAGAATCTTTTTCGGATTGTCGGCGCACCGTAGTCGCAAGCACGGAGTTCTTTCCATTCAACCGTATAACCGTTAGCACGCAGCGCATTGACAAAACTGTTGAATGTTCTGCCCTTTTGCTTTGGATCTGGATAAAGTAATTGTAATTCCGTAGGTACTATTTCACCCGGTTCAGAAACAACAGTGTCATAGATAACATCTTCATCGGCACTTTCCGAGCGTAAAACTTTTTTCATTATTCGTCCGGTAGCCTTATCACGTTCCGGGACTATCGGTCCCCATGTTTTGAACTCTTCAACATTTTCGAGGATGATCACTCTCGGACGCACAGTCGCTGCCCACTTTACGGCTACCCATGCAAGGCCGCGAATTTTCTTTTCAACCGGCTTTCCGCCCTTCGCTTTGGAAAAATGCTTGCAATCTGGTGAGAACCAAGCTAAAGCCACGGAACGCCCTGCGCAGACTTCGCGCGGATTGATATCCCAAACCGATTCACAGTAATGCTTTGTGAACGGATGATTGATTTTATGCATTGCAATCGCTTCGGGATCGTGATTGATCGCTATATCCACCGTGCGCCCTGTCGCAAGTTCAATCCCCGTACTGGCCCCGCCGCCGCCGGCGAAGTTGTCGACAATGATTTCCGTCAATAAATTGGTTTGCCCTCTCATCGCCTCACCTCAACAAACTTGATATGCGGCATCAGCCATTTAAACAACTTCCGTTTGATGATATAATCCTTTGTCGAATATCCTTTCGTGTCTTCGACAACCTCGGAATCTGTCTCGACTTCGATATAGTAATAATCTGCGATATATGAGCAGTCGCGTTCGGTGTCCGATCGTGGAATCAATATGTATTTTTTTTGAAGCTGTAGATTTTTTATAACGCCGGCGCGCTCAAGTAGCTTAAGCTCGGCATATCGGGAAGCTTCAAGTTGGCTATGAAATTTGATCCCGTCATAATCGATCATTTTATTTTTATATTTGTTTGGCATATTACCCTCCGTCATTTCCATATAGGGCTTTTTCAATAAGCTCATCAGAGTAATCATGGGAATTGTCTAATTTGCCTTTTTTAGGTTTTTCATTGTCATCTGGGAAAAATACGCCCGCCCAGCTTCCGATTATCGCTTTTTGCAGAGCCTTGATACAATCTGATTCAGAGTGCTTTGCAAGTTTTACGCAAAGAGCTTTTAACCCTTGTTCGGTAATTGGTTTTTTTGTCTCTCTACGCATTTCAAGAAACTTCTGCAATTCAACAATCACAGCTTGAGAAAGTTGATAAGTAGATAAAATTTCAGAAAAAGGGAGCGAAGCGAGTTCTTTCTTCTTTTCTTTTCCTTTAACTTCACTTAACTTATCTTCACTTATATTAGGCGTGAGTGCTCCGTGAGTACTCATTGAACCCTCAATGAGTACCACATTTTCGCAATCTGGCAATGGCAAATAAGTCTCTGATGGCCGATTTATTTTTTGATGTTTAAGAAAATTATTGACCATGTAATAAACTTGATTATTCAGTTTATAAAGGACGATTAAATTTAAACTTGCAATTTTCTGCAAGGATTTTTGCAAATCGGCTTCACGCAGGGTAGCATCATAAGGAAAGATGTTAGCCTTTAATAGAAGTGGATTCGCTCGTCCTACACCGTTATCTTCAGCAAATGTCCATAAGCCAATAAATAAAAGTCGTTCCTGATAATTTAATTGAGCTACTTTTTCATCAGCCCAAAATTCAGGCTTTATCATTCTTTGTCGTGCCATTTAGAGACCTCTCAAAATTAGCAAATATAGACTTCCGCGCCCGTGGCCCTTGCAACATCACCTTTATACTTGTCCGCATTGCTGTTATTGCGGCTCAGATGCATGAGATAGATCTGTCGCACACTACTTAAATCATTGGCTTTAAGCATGTCAAGCAGATGCTCAAGGCTCATATGCGACTTCACAAGCCGCGGCACGAGATCAATCGGAATATAGCCTGCGGCAATGCTTTTCTGCACAGATTCTTCGTCGTAGTTGCATTCTGCCATAATATGAGTAAGGCCTTGAAATCGATATTTGATGTAATATGTATCCGTAAAAAACAATAATTTTTCGCCCGTCTTCCTGCTTGTCAATAAAAATCCTAAAGGCTCTTTTGCATCGTGCTGAACGTCGAACGGGAGGATTGTAAAGCTCCCGATAATGAATGTTTGTAGCGCCTTTATCGCATGGGCTCTGTGATGCCCCCAAATGCCGCACGTTTCGATTGTCCCGCCGCTTGCATAAACATCAACGCATTGTTGCAATAAGTCCTTTGCAGCCTTGCTATGGTCTTTATGGCTATGTGAAATTAAGCAGGCATCTATTTTTGACATATTAAAGCCGAGAGCGATTTGAATTTTTTTTAAATGGAATCCCGCACTCGAGCAGCAAGGGATGTTTGTCCGTCTGAAATTTTGTAGCAATTTCCCGAGCTGCTCGATGCGATAATTTTAATATCCATATATTTTAAAAATCTACGCCTGGAGCATCGCTCATTTCGGCATCAACCTTCGGCGCGTCGGTCGGGATCTCGTCGACCACATCAGCATCGATAATTTCCATATTGGCGTTTTCTTCGATTTCAATACGGGCTTCTTCCGTCGCATCGTCAACGGCATCCTGTTTAGCGAGCATAACGATCAGAGATTT
>DAITPG010000131.1:0-6940 GCA_036833715.1 Eubacteriaceae bacterium
ATCCCTGCCCGTCAATCGCACGAGATTTAAATGACCGCTTGATTCATACTCATCCGTATAATGCTTCAGCATTTCGGCAGGTGTGTCTTTGAGCGCGTTTTCGTACATTTCGATAATGACTCTGCGCCTTTTTAAAATATCGTCATATCGGCGAAGTTGTGCCAGGCCGATCGAAGCCATGATATCCGTCATGTTGCATTTGTAATAAGGCGCCACGATGTCGTATTCCCATGCTCCCAGCTGGGTTTTGGCCAGCGCATCCTTGGATTGGCCGTGCAAAGACAAAAGCATGTATTCTTTATATAAAGTTTCATTGTCGAGCCCAACTTTATCTTTCCACGTTACGCTTCCGCCTTCGGCGCAGGTGAGATTTTTGACCGCGTGGAATGAAAAGCATGTAAAATCGGCAATCTCGCCGCTCATTTTTCCACCGCGCTTCGCGCCGAACGCGTGCGCCGCATCGGAAAGGATGATGATTCTTCCAAAAAGCTTTTGTATATCGGTTGAAGGCTGAAACAAAGCCTTTGTATGGTCAGCAATCTGAAAAATCCGTTCATAATCGCAAGGAACCCCACCGATATCCACGGGAATGATTGCTTTTGTTTTTGAAGTGATGGCTTTTTCAAGACGGTCATAATCCATTTCATAGGAGCCTTCCGACGTATCGACAAGCACCGGCGTCGCACCAACATGGCAGATGACACTTGCGGAAGCGGAATACGTATAAGCAGAGGTGATGACTTCGTCGCCTTCCCCTATTCCGAGGATTCTGAGCGTAAGCTCAAGCGCGGCGGTAGCCGAGTTTAAGCAAACCGCTTTGGATGTATTGCAGTATGCTGCTATATCTTTTTCGAATTGTTTGGTCTTGGGTCCCGTCGTTATCCATCCCGACCTCAGCGTATCAATGACTTCATCGATCTCTGCGTCGGCAATATCTGGCGGAGAAAAGGAAATTTTCATGGTATTTCTCCTCGGCTTATTTATTATGTCCTTTTTATGTGTATCTCGAATCAGTATATCCTCTCGGCCTTCGTTTGTCAATAAATCGGGCGGTCGGAATCTTTTGTTATCGATAAATTTACCTGCATTTGTTTTAAAGATTAGAGCATTGTTAATTTTGCGAAGCGGGTGGCAAAAAGTATCCCGTTATGGTACCATAACTAAAGGAAGGCGGAGAAAAATCCATTCACGGACTGTCAAAAGCTACAAACGGTATTCGGATGTATAACCGCTGTGTAATCATAAATAATGACAAGGAGACAAACATGAATATACTGGTCACAGGCGGCGCAGGCTATATCGGATCACATACGTGCGTGGAATTGCTGAATGCGGGGCACAGGGTTATTGTGGTCGACGATTTTTCAAATTCTTCTCCCGATGTTTTGGACAAAATCAAACAAATCACCCATCAAAACTTTTCGTTTTATGCCTATAATCTGCTCAACAAAGCAGATATCGTTAGGATATTCGAGAAGGAATCGATCGAAGCAGTCATCCATTTTGCAGGCTTTAAGGCCGTGGGGGAATCCGTAAAAGATCCATTGAAGTATTATCACAATAATTTGGCAGGCACTATTTTTCTGTGCGAAGTCATGGCTCAATTCGATTGCAAAAATTTGGTATTCAGTTCTTCAGCCACGGTCTACGCGCCTTCGGACATTATGCCCCTTACGGAGGAGGCAGCGCTTCGCGCTTATAATCCGTATGGCAGGACAAAGCTGATGATTGAAGAGATCCTTCAGGATCTGTTTGTTTCGGACAACGGCTGGAACATTACGATCCTGCGCTATTTTAACCCGATCGGCGCGCATCAAAGCGGTTTGATCGGCGAAAAACCCCAGTGCATACCCAATAATCTGATGCCGTACATTGTTCAGGTTGCCAAAGGCGAGCTGCCGGAGCTGCGTGTGTTCGGCGACGACTATGACACCAAGGACGGCACCGGCGTGCGTGATTACATCCATGTGGTCGATCTGGCGATAGGGCATGTGAAGGCCATTGAAAAAATAAAGGAAATAGGCGGCGTCAATATTTATAATCTGGGCACGGGCATCGGCTACAGCGTGCTTGATATCATTCATCATTTCGAGCAGTCGACCGGTCAGAAAATTAAATACAGGATCGCGGAACGCCGGCCCGGCGATATCGCTTTATATTATGCCGATCCGTCAAAAGCAAAAGCGGAGCTGGGCTGGCAGGCTCAGCTGGATATCGGCCGCATGTGCATGGATTCTTGGAATTTCGTACGAATGAATGCGCAATAGCATTGCTGTTAATTCAACTTAAATTTTCTGAATTGCTATCATTTTAGCTATGGATGATACGTTGGAAGGCAGCAGTACGATGTTCATACATTTATACTTAGCATTGAGGCACATTCAAAGCGGCATGGGGCAAACCAGTTATTTTGCAGACAATAGCATAAACCGACTTGAGGATTTTTGCCAATCCGTAAAGCGTTGTATAAATGACCAATTATTTGCATAACTATAAAAATAACAGTTTGCCAATACTGAACATACATGTAAATTTGTATTTTATTTTGTCAATTATACGCGTAAACAAACCATATTTGCTGGACAATTTCTTGATACTGATATATGATAGAACTATATTCATTTATACCGGAGGATTTCAAAAAATGGACTTATTTGAAAAATGTTATAATTATACCGAACCTCAGGAAGCTATGAAAACCGGTCTTTATCCCTATTTTCACGCGTTGGAGACGGCACAGGACACCGAGGTCGTCATGGACGGCAAATCGATCATTATGCTCGGTTCCAATAACTACATGGGTCTGACAAGCGATAAACGAACTATCGAAGCGGCCAAAGATGCGTTGGAAAAATTGGGAACGGGATGTTCCGGTTCCCGATTTCTTAATGGAACTTTGAAACTGCATGAACAATTGGAAGCCGAACTTGCCGATTTTTTTCATAAAGAAGGCGCGGTAACGTTCAGCACGGGTTTTCAAACCAATCTGGGCGCCATTTCTTCCATCATCGGCATTCACGATTACATCCTCAACGATTCCGAAAACCACGCAAGCATACTGGACGGCTGCCGATTGAGCTTTGCAAAAAAAACTTTGAAATATCAGCATAATGACATGACGGATCTGGAAAGGCTGCTGGAACGCGTCCCTGCCGAAAACGGCGTGCTTATTATTACAGACGGCGTGTTCAGTATGAGCGGCGATATCGCCAATCTTCCGGAGATCGTAAAATTGGCAAAAAAATATAAGGCAAGGATATTGGTCGATGACGCACACGGCGTAGGCATGGTGGGCGACTGCGGCCGAGGGACAGCGTCCTATTACGGCCTCGAAGATGAAGTCGACATGATTATGACGACCTTTTCGAAATCGCTGGCCTCGTTGGGCGGCTGCATAGCTTCTTCCAAAGAAGTTATCAACTGGATCAGGCACAAATCCCGTCCCTTCATTTTCAGCGCATCCATTCCGCCCGCAAACGCGGCGGCCGCGCTTTGCGCGCTGCGCATCATCAGGGATGAGCCCGAACGTCAAAAGAATTTGATCGAAATCGCCAATTATATGCGATCCAGACTGAAAGAAGCGGGAATACCGATCATTGAAGGCGAAACCGCCATTATTCCCGTTTTTACATACGACAGAAACAGAACGTTCATAATCACTAAAATGCTGTTTGAAGAAGGCGTGTATGTCAATCCCGTTATCCCGCCTGCGGTGCCGGAAGGACAGTGCATGCTCCGCACCAGCTACACCGCCACCCACACGCGCGAGCAGATGGACAGGGCCGTGGAAGCCTTCAAAAAGGTTTTCAGCCAAGTCTAAGCTTTAACCATAAAACAGTATCGATATCAAACCGACAAAAAGGCGCAGCATAATTGACTGCGTCTTTTATAATATGATGGAGTTTGTTTATGAAAAAAATACTGGCTGTATTCTTATTTTTTATGCTGCTTATCAACGTATGCGCCTGCGGGTCGAATAATCAAAATAACGATACGGATAGTAACGACGAGCCGACAATTTCAATTATGGAGAAGGGCGCCCTTGAATATATTGCGCAGCTGCCCGATGACCAAAACAATATCTCTGTGAAAGCATTGTTTGAGAAGATCGACGCTGGTGAGCAAATGTTTGTAATCGATCTTCGTATTCAAAAGCTTTATGAAGATCTCGCGGTCGGACTGGGACATATCAAAGGTGCGGTAGATCTGCCGTTCGGCACAGCTGTAGCCGATAAACTGAAATACATACCCAACGACCGGCTTGTGATCGTATACTGCGATTCCAATAAAAACGCATCTCAAGCCGTTGCGGTTCTAAATTCGCTGGAATCAATGCCAAATGCGTAACCGCCGGATTTATGGGCATATCAAACAACGAAAACTACACTTCTTATGTCGACAGCATATCGGCAGTCATGCCGGACACGGTATATACCGTTGACGCAAAAATTCAAGCCGCTGTATCTAACTACTTCAATATGATGCAGTCTTTGAGCGCCACAAATTCAGCGAGTTTTCTATAAGCCCCAAAGCTATAAAGCTGGGCATGGATGCAAACCCCGATGAATACTGCATCGTATCCGTAAGAAGTAGCAGCGATTTCGCAAACGGACATATCCAAGGCGCAGTCAATATACCGTTTGCAAAAGACATGCAAAACCAATTTTCAACGCTGCCTACGGATAAAAAGATTGTCGTATACTGCTATTGGGGGGAATCCTCATTTCAGACGGTTGCAGTCCTCCGATTGCTCGGTTATGACGCCTACGGACTTATCGGCGGAGAGGGCTGAAACGGCTGGACGAATTACGGTTATCCGCTGGTGACTGATTAAGACAGTAAATCGCCCGTAAAATAGGCTCCTATTGCTTTTATGGCAGATTCTCTTTATAATAAATATAAAATAACCTAAGGAGAATTCCATGATTAAAATCACCATGAAAGACGGCGGTGTGATCAAGCTTGAGCTGGATAAAGAAAACGCACCGATTTCATCCGAAAATTTTGAACAGCTTGTGAAGGAAGGCTTTTATAACGGCTTAACGTTCCACAGAGTGATCAAGGGCTTTATGATCCAAGGAGGATGTCCGCTGGGCACGGGAACGGGTTCATCCCAAAATAAGATCGAAGGCGAATTCGCTTCCAACGGAAAACCCAACGCACTCAAGCATACGCGCGGCGTTATTTCCATGGCGCGCAGCTTCGATAAAAATTCGGCAAGCTGCCAGTTTTTTATCGTGCATAAAGACTCTCCGCATTTGGACGGCGAATATGCCGCATTCGGAAAAGTGATCGAAGGGTTGGATGTGGTTGACAACATTGCCGATGTAAAAACGGATCGCAGCGACAAGCCGCTCGAACCGCAAATCATCGAAACCATCGAAATTCTGTAGATGGGCGGACGAACAACGACATCAAGCGTATCCGGCAAAAAAGGCTCGCTTTGAGCATAAAATAATCGGAGGATTGTATGGATCGACATATTTCAAGCGTTATAGAAAAACGCATACTGCGAATCGTAGAAAAACTCAATCAAAACAATATGCAGGGCATCTATGTGAAAAACCGCGAGGAGCTGATAGAAAAACTTAATGAAATGCTTCCCAAGGGCGCATCCATAGCTGTAGGAGGTTCCATGACCTTGTTTGAAACAGGCGTTATGGACAAAATCCAGTCGGACGATTATCATTATGTTGACCGCGACGGCAAGGATCTGCAAACCGAAGAAGAAAAATATTTAAGAAAAAGGGAAGTTTTTTTGGTAGATTATTTCTTTTGCGGAACCAACGCCATTACCGAAAGCGGTGAGCTTTACAATGTGGACGGCATGGGATCGCGCGTGGCTCCGATGACCTTCGGCCCTCGAAATGTCGTTGTGATTGCGGGCTACAATAAAATCGTAAAAGATTATGAAGCCGCTGTAGACCGGATGAAAGCCATTGCCGCCCCCGCAAACAATACCCGCATCGGCACAGGAAATCCATGCATTGAGGCGGGAAAATGCTTAAATTGCCGCAGCGACCGAAGAATATGCTGTTTCGGCGTGCTGACCGGCTTTCAAATGGTGAAGGATCGCATCAAAGTTTTCATCCTGCCCGAAGAACTGGGATATTAAAAACCATATGATCATCACAAAATGGGACGTTATGTCTCATTTTTTTGTTAAATAATGTAAAATTTTAACATGGAGACTATAAAGTTAACTTCCAAAAATACGATATTAACCTATATACACAAAATCGCAGACCGGCTTTATATAATTTCGTTACAAAATATTCGAAGCAAAACCCGGCACATAATTATTCAATTTTTCTATTATGCGCCAATTTAGGCAAAACCGCGTTTTGCCGTTTCGGCTCAATGTAAAAAATACCATTGTGTTAGAACAAGATGTAGTGATATAATGAAAGAAAATGGGATCGATAAATCGCCGCAATCTTAGCAGATCCGCATAAAAAGCTGATTGAATTGCGAGCTAACTTCATTGACCGTCAGCGATATAGGCAAAATAATTCTTGAGGAATATTTATGAAACCTTTTTTTAAGATACTGCTTTTGGCGGTAGCGGACGCTGTAACTTTATATCTCTCTTTTTACGTTTCATATCTGGCTCTTGACTTAATGGGTATACAAAGAACGGAAGATATCATAGCCAAGGCCTATATTTTTGTTGCAATCAAGCTGGCATGCTATGCCGTGTTTTTTATGTATAGTTTAAACCGGTACCGATCGGTTTTTATCGATATTTTTGGCGTTTTGTTTGCCAATGCCGCAAGCATTTTTGCCGCCTTTTATTTGTATCAAGTCGATATTTTAAAAAATATCGTTTATTTTGCAATCGTATTTGTCTTTGACGCGGTGATTGCCGTTATGATACGCTATCTGGTGCGCACATCGGATAACAGCTACGACGATGACGACGAATACGATGAAGAATATC
>DAITPG010000132.1:0-6902 GCA_036833715.1 Eubacteriaceae bacterium
TGGACATAAGAGCGCAATCTATGAGATCCCAGTCCCTATTTTTATCGAATGAAAATAAAGATTGAAAACGAGAAAAATTCTCGGGATGATCTAATCCAATAATACTGATCTGTCCTTGAAGCAAATCATGGTCTTCTAGTTCGAACAGTGACTCAACATAATCATGATTTTCTTCTATCCAAGCGATCTTAATTGCTTCCTCAGTCAATTGATGTAAATTGAAGTTATTATCTATTCCATCTTCGATTATTCCATTTTTAATAATAGCATTGACGTGTTTCAAAATTGCCGGCATTCTATTTCCACTTGTTCTATCACTGATCTCATTGTCGGAGTTTTGAATTAAGTTATTAACAATTCTCAGTCTTCGTGAGAATTCATTATCAGTTACTTTGTCCTGATTAAGTAGATAAGTGATAATAGCATATAATAAGACAAGCCTATTTAATGGAAACTTCCTGTTACCGTTTCCAAAAAATTCTGCATAATTTCGTAAGCAGTCATTGAAAATGTTAATTTCGTACCTTTTATCGATTTTAATTTTTTGGGCTTGATGTTCGTGGGAAATAAGTTGCGTCAAAAATATATCAGGCGTATTATCGCCTTTCAAACCACACCAACAATCAAAATAATCTTCTAATGTTTGAATGTTTTCCATAATATTTTCATTTTGTTCAGAAAAGTATTCTTTTAAAAGGTCGAATTCATCATAACTTTTTCCTTGAGTTGAATCCCCATTTTGATAACAGATAATGTCACAAATAAACTTGAAATATCGTAAAAATTCATCATCAATTAAATTATCATCACCCCTATACTTCCAAAGCATATCCGTCCAATCAAGATCAATTTTTTTAATAAGACGTTTTGCTGTTGAATCATCAATTTTTCGAAGTTCACGTTCCAATTCGGCTTTAAAATGTTCAAATTGTGTTAAAGGTTTCCCACGAGAATTCATCTTAATATATAATTCATCGGTAAGACCCATATCTTTAATCGGAAGAAAATAGAATGTTATTGCATTATCCTTTAACTTAGCCCAAATTGCCTGTGTCTCTGCAAATTTATCTTGAATGGCATCAAGCATTACCAACATTGAACTGATTGTTGGATCCTTTTTCCAATCGAGTGGAAACCATGCCTGATCAATAATTTCCTCAGAAATTATTTTTGTAAATGAAGGATTGAATTTGATAAGAAAAGAACAGAAATCACGTGCGCTGTACCGTGTTCTATAAGTAAAATTTTCTAAGAAGAGATACTCGGAATCATTTACATTTTCTTTTTTTGCTGCATACCAATGGAAGAGAAAAAGCGCAGTAAGGCGCTGTTGCCCATCCAATGGAGTCATAACACCATCAGGTTTGATATCTCCGTAAACAAAATCTAAGTTAATTGGTTTAGCTATTATAGCTTCGTTTAGAGAGTCCAAAAAACGTGCTCGAATTTTGTTAACATCTGCATCCAAACGCCCTTGTGCATAGTCTCGCTGAATCATTGGAATCTCTATTCTTTTCAGTTGTATTATTTCTTCGCCCATTTTAAAATTACTGTTAAATATTTCGATAAAAGTATTAAGGGCAGCTCCCATATTAATCAGCCTCCTTTTCGATAGTAATTTCCTGATCAAGATAATTTTTAAGCGTGCTATTAATCGCCTTAATATAAGAAATTCTGTCTGGTTGTCCCCAAAAATGCAGCTGATTCGCTTCAGATGGTGTATAGTATTTTAAGAAAACCATTTTTGTACAAAATGGAATAAATTGGCCTTTCTTGTCCATTTCAATAATTGCATTTCGTTTAACATCAAAAGTAGAATTATTTAATGCTGCGTTATCACTCATATTAAGCAAAGCCAGATTTGCAATTGAATGCATATGTTCTATATTGCCTTGTGCAGACAATTGTTGTATTACTTTTTGCTGGATTTCTTCAAAGTTTTGCCGGTCCAAACGTTCCTTATCTATAGCATTTTTCATTTCATTGATCAACTCATCATTATTATTGCTAAGGGATGCAATCGAAGGGATATGTAATCTTAGCCAGTCTTTCCATTCATTTTGCTTTTGCATACCTTCAGACTGTTGCGCATGAATGTGTTCTAGACTCCAAGTAACGCTTCTAGTTTCTTGAAATTTAAATTTTTCAAAGGGGAACCATTGAGTCTGATCGCCATTTTGTCTAACTGATTCAACATTAAATAAAAGTAACAGCTTAGAGATTTTTTCGTAATCTGCAGGCTTTTCATAGCTGAGTTCAGAATAATTTGTTGAATAAGCAATGCTTTTTTTAATGTATTTTTCTAGTTCTGATTTAAATTGTTTCTTTGTTATTCTTTTACTGTCTATTTCAGATTTGGATAATTCAAAAACATCCTGCAACGATTTAATATTTGAGGCAATTAAATAGCCAATTTTATGGTAAAGTTCGTGATCTTCATACCAATCTTTGAGAATTAAAAATGTATGCTGGATCTCTTTCCTAATATCATCAAGGTTTTTCTTTTGATTTAAACCATCAAAATAAAAGAACGTAAAGTACTTTTCTTTGTTATCCTTAGGTTTACCTGAAATTAAATCTAAGATCAAATCAATACGTGTTTGATAATTTTCATTAGATTGATTAGTTAAAAAATACCATAATTCGTTTTTATGTAGTTCCCTTTCAATGTTATCCCATTGCAGAGAAATTTCTTCTTGCTTCTTTATGTCCATCTTCGAATTATCTTCGCTTAGAAACATCGCTTTTACAAGTTCAGCACTCGTCAATGGTATTTTACCGATATTGAGGCGTGCAAATAATGATATCGCATCTTCAGACTCATCTACCTCATACCAAATAATTTTCACATTTTCATCAAAATATTTGTTCATGTTAGTAAGTGTTGATTTCTTATCCTTATTGTTAAACCACTTTTCAATTGTTTCGTATGCTTCGCATATATGCCAAAAATCGATATTTTCATCCTTTCTTGATCGATCTATGAATGTGAGGAACTCTTCTGATTTTTGCCTTGTTTCGTAAATTAATGAAAATTTTGGTTCATTAAGAAAGCCAGAACTGGATATATTCATATACTTATAAATTAAAAATAAAGTTGTTAATCGTTGCTGTCCATCAATCAACTCAAAAGAATTTTCTCTTCTTTTGACAACAATAGGCTGTAAGCAGTAATTCTTGGTACCGTTAGAATTAATATCATCAAGTAGACGAGTTACTTCATCTTCTCCCCACCGATATCCTCTTTGATATGATGGGACATAAAACTTCCCTTCTACAAAACCAACGAGTTTTGTTTCGAGTTTTATATCCCTTTTAGCAAAATTCATCTTTATATTCACCTTTTCAAATTTTTGAGTTCTACATAGTTTATAAATTGGCGGTTTCGTTAAAAAATTATTTCATTATCACATATTTAGATAAGTTAATACTTTTCTTATTTCAATTTCATCAGCATGCTTTATGCCGAATAAATGAATATTGGCTACTTGATAATCTCTTTGTGCTTTCTCGTACATTTCTTTTAGGATTCTTCCCAGTTCGTTAGCAATCATATTAACCTCTTCTTTTTAAATGGAATTCTCACACATCAAAATCGTTTGTTCCATGACGGTTGCAACCGCTTTTTCGGTTTTGTCCGGTGGATATCCATATTTTTTCAATAACCGCTTTACGGTCATTTTCATTTTCGCCTGAACGCTTTCACGAATATTCCAGTCAATGCTAATACTGTTTTTTATGGCGACGGTTAGTTCTCTTGCGATTTGCATCAATATTTCATCGCCCATCAATTCCTTTGCGGAATCATTCTCAGCCAGCGCATCATAGAAAGCTAATTCGTCAGGTGTCAAACCGGTACTTTCACCGCGTTTTTGAGATTCATTAATTTCTTTGGCCAACTCAATGAGTTCCATGATAACCTGCGTTGTTTCGATCGTCCGGTTCTGATATTTTCTTATCGAATTTTCAAGCAGCTCAGAGAACTTTTTCGATTGAACCAAATTTCGTTTGGAAAACATTCTCACTTTGTCCAGCAGCAAACGATTTAACAGTTCGACTGCCAGATTGCGCTGCTTCATCCCTTTTATCTCTTCCAAAAACTCATCGGATAAAATTGAGATGTCCGGTTTGTTTAAGCCTACGGCGCTGAAGATGTCAATTACCTCATTGGATGAGATCGATTTGGAGATCAGCTGATTTAATTCGCTGTCCAGTTGGGAGGTGGTTTTTACCTTTGAATTATCAATAAGCAACTTAATTAAACTAGCCTTAACCGCTTTATGGAAAGCCACTTCCAGATTGAGCTTTTCAGCGGTTTCGGTGGTTGCGCATAAGGAATAAGCCTGTCCCAGTTCGGTAACCAGTTTTATATAATCATTTTTTCGATCTTCGCGGAGTTCAATGATAAAATCCATCGTCTCAATGATAGCCTGCATTTTTTCGCTCGGTTTTCCGCTGAAGAATTTCTGATAATTGCAGCCGTGCAATAATTCCTTGATAAGGTCATGCACTTCGATAAGTTTATAAACGGCTTTCTCGGTGTCGATGCCGGCGTTCTTTTTATCGTTATCGGTATATTCGGCCAGCGCTTCTTTTAATTTATCCGCGATGCCAATGTAATCAACAACAAGGCCGCCTTGCTTATCTTTAAATACACGATTGACTCTTGCGATTGCCTGCATTAGGTTATGCCCGCTCATCGGTTTATCCACATACATGGTATGCATACTCGGAACATCAAATCCGGTAAGCCACATATCACGAACGATTACGAGTTTCAATTCGTCTTCGGTATCTTTCATCCGGCTGGCCAACGATTCCCTTGTGGCCTTGGTGCCTATGTATTTTTGCCAGTCGGGCGGATCCGATGAAGCGCCGGTCATAACGACCTTTAATTTTCCGCTCATTAAATCATCGCTATGCCAGGACGGCCGAAGCGCAATAATTTCTTTATATAAATCAATCGCTATCCGGCGGCTCATAACGACGATCATCGCTTTTCCGCCTTCGAATTCCTGAGACGCTTCCCTTTTCTCAAAATGATCGACAACATCCTTGGCGATCTGCTGGACTCTTTCCTTTGCGCCGACAACGGCTTCCAGGCGCGCCCATTTACTTTTCAGTTTTTCTTTTTGCGTATATTCTTGATATTCGGTTATTTCATCATATTCGGTATCAATTAACGGTTTTAATTCCTCAGCCAATTCCAGCCTTGCCAAGCGGCTTTCATAATAGATTTTTACCGTGGTTTTATCTTCGACCGCCCGCGTCATATCGTAAATGTCGATATAATCGCCGAAAACCGCGCGCGTATCTTTATCGGTTTTGGAAAGCGGCGTGCCGGTAAAGCCGATATAAGAAGCGTTGGGCAGGCTATCGCGCATGTATTTTGCGTAGCCGTATTTGATATCCGCGGTGGTTGATGTTTTGATGACATCCGCTCCGAAACCATACTGGCTGCGATGCGCCTCATCTGCGATAACGATCACATTCTTCCGGTCGGTCAACAAAGGTGCGCTGTCCCCTTTGTCTTCCGGAACAAATTTTTGTATGGTAGTAAATATGACGCCGCCGCTTGTGCGGTTATTGAGCAGCGCCCGCAGATCGGCACGGTCGGCAGCCTGGGCCGGTGTACTTCTTAAAATATCTTTGCATTTTTGGAAGGTGCCGAAGAGCTGATCATCCAAATCGTTTCTATCGGTGATGACAACGATCGTCGGGTTTTCAAGCTCCCGATTCACAACAAGCTTGGCGGCATAAAAAACCATGGACAGGCTCTTACCGCTGCCCTGAGTATGCCAAATAACGCCGATGCGTCTATCTCCGCTTTGCATCGTCGCCCGCTGTGTACTTTCCACCGCTTTATTGACCGCATGGTATTGATGATATCCGGCAAGAATTTTATAGGTATCGGCACCGTCGTCTTGAAAAAGGATAAAGTTTTTAATGATATCCAAAAAACGGTCCCGCTGAAACATGCCTTTGATCAATACTTCCAGCTGCGGAATCGAGGTGGAAGCGAGATCTTCACCGTCGATCGTTCGCCATGCCATAAAGCGGTCTTCATCGGAGGTCAGCGTGCCGGCGCGGGCATTGATGCCGTCGCTGATTAATAGAAAGGTATTGTATGTAAACAAGGAAGGGATCGTCATTTTATAGGTTTGCAGCTGGTTATAGGCTTCCGTAATCGTGATATTTTCATTGGAAGCGCTTTTGAGTTCTATAACCACCAGCGGGATCCCGTTTACGAAAATCACAATATCCGGCCGTTTTTCACTTCCGCTTTCGATAACAGTAAATTGATTAACCGCCATAAATTCGTTATTAAGCGATTTAACAAAATCAAAGGCATATGCTTTTTCAGTGCGGTAGCTGCCGTCTTTTTGTTTGACCTGTACATCGATGCCGTCGGTAATCATTTTATGAAACGCTTTATTGTTCATCAGAAGTGCCGGATTTTGCGGAACGATGATTTGACGGTAGGCATCGTCAAGGGCATCGGAAGGCAGCGCAGGGTTGATCCTCCCCAGCGCCTCTTTCAGCCGTTCCTTTAAAATCACTTCGCAATAATTTGCACGCTCAGGATAGTCCCCTTCCGGCGCTAAGTCCGGGCCGAAAGCAATCGAATAACCGATTTCCTCAAACCATTCCAAAGCTGCTTCTTCTAAATGTGATTCATAAAAATTCTTATTCATAGCTTTATCCCATCATAGTAATATGTTTTTAAACTCCAACAATTTTTCAATATTTTTGATATAACTCTCATAATTGTTATTATATAAATCTAATAAATAGAAGTATCTATGTATCATTTTATATAATTTAAAAGAGTTTGAAACTTCATCTTTATAATCTAAAAAATACTTTTCAAAACATTTTTCGATATATTCTATTTCATGTTC
>DAITPG010000133.1:0-6897 GCA_036833715.1 Eubacteriaceae bacterium
CCGGTTACAGTAATGTCATCTAAAATTTGAACCGTGCAGCCGGATAGATTGATTTCATTGAATGCTTCCTGAAGCGTTGCATAGGTAGTTGTAATTCCGCTTTTTGTAAGTGCAATTTTCTTTGTGTCGGTTACTTCTCCGTTGAAAGTGCCGGAATTGTTGAATGTCCCGGAATTGTTGAATGTACCAAAGTTATCGAATAACCCGCCGTTCGATATTGTTCCGTTGTTGTTTATAACCGAGTTATTTGTCAATATGCTTGAAGCAGTGTCGCTATATAGTTTTCCATTATTGTTAAACGTACCGTTATTAATAATTGTAGAGAAGTTTTGCAGAGTATTATGATTATTAATCAATGTGCCATTATTGGTTATCGTTGCATTATTTGTAATGACATAACCGGTATTAGCAATAGTAAGAGTTTTGCCTAAAGATACTACAATACTTTGAGATATTAAGAAAAAAGTACCTGCACCGGGATCAAGGATAATTTCCGTGATAGAGGGAGAGTCTAAGGCCAATAACAATTCTGTTATAGTATCCGCTGTATAGGCGGCTTTTACAGATTTTGGCGACGGCGCAAAAAGGATGATCATAACCAATAAAAATGCAAGTAGTTTTCTCATATAATATTCCTCGTACATATAATTTTTTTTTGCTATCATAAACATCAAAGTAGGCGGCAAGTTAAT
The DNA here is from genome assembly GCA_036833715.1 of Eubacteriaceae bacterium. Lineage (GTDB taxonomy): Bacteria > Bacillota > Clostridia > Eubacteriales > Anaerofustaceae > JBGMEA01. Next base: position 693 of record DAITPG010000133.1, read on the forward strand.
ATCAATCAAACTTCGTTGATTTAATATCGTGAATTTTATATAATAGAATTATAACAAATTAAATGACCAAAGTCATTAAATAGTTTCGTATTGTCGATAAAAGGAGAAAAAATGACTTACGATGGAGCGAACAGAAAACTTAAAGCGGAAGAAACAAAGCGAAAGATCTATCAAAGTGCGGAAGAATTGTTTGCAAAAGAAGATCCAAAAAACGTGAGTGTGGATACGATAGTAAAATTGGCAGGAGTCTCAAAAGGTTCATTCTATGTACATTTTACATCTAAAGATGCTCTGCTAAGCGCATTAATCACCGAGAATGTATTTAATTTAGATAACGAATACGAACACTATCTGGATTCTTTATCGGAGAATATTCCGGCATCGGCTATGCTTCTGTCGCTCATCGGAAAGATCGCCGAAATATTGACGGAAAAAATCGGTGCGGATAAAATGAAAGCAGTCTATAAGTATCAGCTCGCGGGCGATTTCGATGTTGATATTGTCGTTAATTATAACAGAAATATATACAGCATGTTTCGCCGGATCTTGGAACGAGGTATAGATAACGGCGAGTTCAGTTCGAAGCAACCACCCGACATTTTGGCGCGACATATGATGATGGCGATTCGAGGTGTCACACTGGAATGGTGTGTGCGATCCCCGGATTTTGATTATAAAACTGAGGCACTAAAACATTTTTCGCTAATTCTGAATGGTTTAATTTTTCGCGTATAATAGAAGTGATTCTATAAAATGATTAGAAAAATTTAGAAAAAATTTGATGAAACTATTCGAAAATAATAAAATAGCAATACTTAATAAACTTCTGATTATCCATATGATGTAAGCTGTTTCTGAGCTTCCCATTATGTTTTAAACTCACGTAATAATGCTGATTACTTAATTGGTATTCCCTTAAGCAGCTGTGAATCACAGGCGGTGCAGTATCAGCTCTTGCATCACACAGATAGGCGAAGGAAGGGCAAAAAAGGATCTCATCAAGGCTTGTATCGCATTTTTCCAGTGCTCGCAGATTTTTAGTTTGATGCGAGCGGATGGTATCCCCGATACGGAAGTAGTCATATAAGACAGGATCATCTATGTAGGATCTCTCTTTGTTTGTGTTATCATTCAGTCTGACCGAAAGGACATATTTTGTGTCTCCTGATCTTATCCTAAAACAGCGTTTGTCTTCAATGACTTCCCACTCCCGCTGCTTACGCATCGTTTTAAGGCTTGAGAAAAAAGCTGAGATGAAATACATTCCAACGATAACCCACAAGACTGTCTGGCCGTCAGAATCCCAAGACAGATCTTTGGTTAAAAATAAGATCGCTGGGATCATAATGGATAGAAAAGCTGCAAAAATAAACCTATAAATTCTATTGTTTTTTTGATAACAGGAAAATAACGGATCATTGACCCGATCCGACCAGCCCACTCCCGCTGCTCCCAGTGCAGGCTGCTCACCGTAAGGCTCCTTACTTTGGGGCTCAAAGCCGCAGGCATCGCAGATGTTTTTCCTATGATATCTTGCTCCGCAGTGGGAACAAAAAAACGTTTTTTCAAAAGCCATACCGAATCTTCTTTCAAATAAAATTATCGATAATTGTTGCTTTTATTATAGGGAAAGAGTTTTGATTTTGTAAGAAATAATAAAAAAAATCAAAGATAAAATAAAAAATATAATTGAAATACTTATCTTTTAATTTGATGGTATATAAAGGAGGACAAAAATCATGTTTTGTAAAGATTGCGGATCAGAAATCAAAGAAGATTCTATCTTCTGTAAAAATTGCGGTGCCGGGGTGCAGGAGACGGAAGCCACCATCCCGGAAAAAATCGATCATAAGCATAGCGGAGTCGAACCTTCCTTAAGAGAGAATGGAAGTATCACACAACGGGAATGGGATGCGGACGATATATCGATACATGACGAGCGTGGGAATTTCAGATGGATGTATGAATTTTCATTATGGAAAAATCCGACGATCCTCATCATTACCTGGAAAATCATGATGATCGCCTGCTGCATACCCGCATTATTAATGTTTTTCCTGACTCTGTTTGACGGAGACGGAGCAGCAGAAGCTTTGAGAGTTGCCGTAAGCGTATTCGGCATTGTCGCAGGGATATTAACAGTATTGCTCGCAGCGGCCTATGTAATGATCGCTTTGCTTTACGGAGGGAAATATTATGTATTATTTAAAATGTATAAAAAAGGGGTACATCATATTCAATTGAAAGGGCAATACAGCAAAGCACAGGCACTGGGATTTTTGACACTGCTTGCGGGGACTTGCCGACGGGAATCTTTCAGCTGCCGGAGCAGGTTTAATGAGCGCTTCCAGACAAAGCCAATACAGCACATTTTCTAATGTTAAGTCGCTAAAAATAAAAGAAAAACGCGGTGTGATTTATTTAAACGAGACTTTTGTAAGAAATCAAATCTATGTATATCCAAAAGACTTTCGGCATATTAAAGATCATATAATCGCTCAATGCCCTGAAAATATAAAAATAACGAATTGAGCGATGTATCAGAAACCTTTATACAGCAAATAAAATTATTCCAAACGAGGTTCATATTTAAGTATGCTCCCAAGTTACAAAGATAAAAATGATGCTTATTTTGGGAATATTTGTGGTTTGTAACATAGTTCACATATTATATCTGATTCAAAATATATATGATTTAATTCGAATCATCGGTCAACGACTTCAAGATACCTTTTGATATTTAAAAAAGATCAAATCCAATAAATATACGATGTGAATGGATAATGCTTTCCCATTCACAATACCTATCTCATTAATAGAAATTTGAAAAAACATGCGCATAAGTTGCAAAATCAATGCGCGAGGCAGGGAGGACCGTTCAATGAAACACTCAAAAAAACTGTATCTGCGGCTTACGATGTGCGTTGCAGCCGTGCTGATGACGGTTGTTTTTCCGTTTCACGCAAATGCCGCAAACTGGGTATCTCCGCTTAATGCTTATGATTCGGACATCGGCACGCTCGATCTTGCCATGAACAACGATCCGCCGGAAAAAGTCCTTTTGCGGATCTATACTTTTGAGGATGGCGGCGGCAAAACATGGCAACCGGATGCAAAAGTTAAAGAGATCGTTATCGAGGAAGGGGGATCGGCTGATATCGGTTTTACGGTCGGGTATGACGGCGGCAGAGTGGAATCGGATATCACGATCACTTATAACGATAAGGATACTTATGCATCTTTTCCGTACAGAATGTTCACCTTTTATCATGATACCAATCAATATTATGATGAAAGTGTTTCCGGAGGCGGAGGGTCTTACCATGATTTCGGTTCAGAGGTGGCATTGTATCGGCCGCAGGGCGGCATGCCTTGTCTCATGTTCAGCATCGGCGGCATGAATTGCTTGTATATGGAGATCGCAGGCGTGCAGGGCTTGGCGGGCGGCTATACCGGCAATGATCCGTCGGATGATTACGGCAGAGATTCTGAAGGGATAGCGATCGCGATCGTGATCGCAGTCGCAGGGGGCGGGATCGCGGTCATCACTCTGGTCATCGGTAAAAAAGTAAAAGCATCCAAACCGAAACCGGTTTACACCCCTTCCGAAAAAGATGTGATCATTACCGATCCGGCTACTGGGGCACAGACAAGGTATGTGCAGGATCCGAGGACCGGCGAGTGGGTCGATCCCGTATACGGCAGTGTTTTGGATCCCGACAAGCTGCCCGAATGGATTCGCCAGCGAAAGGACGACCGGAAGTGGGTCGACGAGCAGAACAGGAAACTTCAGACCGGAGACAATGCTTTTGACCGAAAGCTGGCCGAAGATGCGGCCAAACAGAAAACAAAAGACAGCGTGATCGATGAAATGCTTCGCATTTCTCAGCGTACGGGAACATTGCCGCAGAGCGAGGTCAATAATAACATCCGCAAGAACGTCCGTAAGCTTGTCGATAAATTGATCGAAGGCGAAGAAGTTTCGCCCGATGCGATCGACCGGGTGCGAGGGGCGTTCGTCAAATCCGCAACGAATACGATCATTTCGCAATCGGAACTTCCCAAGGTGCCGTCCGATCTTTCGCTTTTCGGCAATGCGTTTGTCAACGAAGTGGAAGAAGTCTCACGAAACCAAACAGCTTCCGCCGTATTTTTTCGCACGATCTTTGCCATATCCACATTCGGCGGCTCCGAGATCTTTTTTCAATCCCATAAAGGCTATCTGCGCATGAGGGATTATGTGGATGAGGGCGGAGACAGCGTCGTTGGGGGCGGATTGACTGCCGCATGGGGTGCGATCAAGGACTTTATCGTCAGCAAAACGGCAGACAAGATCATGGGCAAAGTACCCGCGATCAAAAATCTGAATAAATCCAACGGCGGAAAGATCGTTTACAATCAAATCAAGCGGTTTGTAAAAGGCGATATCAACAGCACTGATAAAAATATATTGGATATAGACGGAAAGATACGAAACGCGATCAAAAGAAAATTTAACTGAGCGGGAGGAAATGAATGATGGATACGAATAAGATCACTTTAACGGATGCGCAGATCAAAGCATTATACCTAAACGAATCAATAAAACCGAATATCCTCTGCATGCTGGATTTCGACGAAGCGGATACCGTATCCGCACCAACGTTGGATGCGGATCAAAAAGAAGTATTGCAGGCGGTCCTTCGTCCCATGAACTCTGCGGATATCGCCGTATTGCTTGCGAATGATGGTTTGATGCGTTTGCAGCTGAATCTGCGTGCGGAAACGGGCGTACTGATCGGGAAAGAAGATGACAAAAATGAACTGCTTCCCCGCAGCGAGGGAGATGTCGCCTCTTTGGTGATGGCTTATCTGGCACAGGGCGGCGAACCGCTGAAACGGGCCGCTGCGCTCAATCTATCGCAGAATGCCTTTCTTCTGCTGCTGGCTGCCGCCGACGCTTATAAAATGAACTATTTCGATGATATGCTTAAGCATGATATAACCGAGGTGAAGCTTACGGTCGAATCCCTTGACCGCGCCGTGAAGGATGCTTATGAAAAAACCGATCCGCGTTGGCTTCTGCCCTTCGTCTTTTTCCGGTCCGAGACGATCCCGAAGATCGATGTGAAAGCCGCTTTGTCCGAACTGACCAAAGCGGGTGTTTTCGGCTCCGGCGGCGTCATTCTTACCGAAGAAGGGGAAGCGTTTATCGACGACCTGATGTCCCGTAAAGTCATTGCCGACGTCAGCTCGCTTTATGTGCAGGAAGCGGCGCTCGCCCGATCCCATGTCATGTTCATACGCACGGAACACACGCTTTGGGCGGTGCGTTTCGGTGAGAAGGATGATGCCGAGATCCTTTCCCTGACGATCGACGACGCTTGCGAACTGATGGTTTCTTTGCTCATCCAAAAAGATGAGCCGAAAGACCGTCCCACATTAAGAAAGAGTGACGCCGCAACGGCGGAAGCACTCAAATGTCCCAAGTGCGGACAAAAGCTCGCGCCCGGCGCAAAGTTCTGCGCGCGCTGCGGTACCAGGACCCCTGCGGCTTCGGCGCCGATAGGATCATTCTGCACAAACTGCGGAGCCAAAATTGCCCCCGGCACGCATTTCTGCGTGAAATGCGGAAAGCCTTGCGATTGAAAATGATCCGTTTTTAAGACTCAAGCAACAGGCTTCGGACAGCGATCCAGGTCTGTTTTTGTTTAAGGAATCATAAGATTGCTTTGAAAATTGCAATGCTCAACAAAAATCTGATGAATAGTTTGTGTCTTGATTTTTATACGGACGATAGACGAAATGCGTCATGGTTTGGACGTGGAAGCAGAAGTTCAATTGATAAATGGTTCACATTGATATATAATTATAATCGATCTAAGTATTGCGTTAAAGGATTAGTCTTGAATTCGAATTATAGCAATAATTTGCCCGTTAGAGAAATTGCTGATTATGTCATTGAGTACGATTTTGAGCGAAAGCGAACAAACAAAATATATGACGGAGTTATGATAATAGTGAATAAAACTAACAAGCATTTGAAAAGAACATACATCAGCGTGATCATCTGCATGGCTGTTATATTGGGGGTGATTGTGTATGCACTATCTAACTTCGGGAGAAATGATTCGGAGTTCATTGAAGCGGTAAATAATGATGCAATTTCCGCTAATATTTTATTAATCAATATAACTGAGGAATTCGGCTCAACATCATTTTCCGC
>DAITPG010000134.1:0-6849 GCA_036833715.1 Eubacteriaceae bacterium
ACGGCGGAGGCTCCACTGGTCAGGCGGGCGGGGTGCGCCACGGCTTGGCAAGAGCGCTTACGCTTGCTGACGGGACTTTAAGAAAAGAAATCAAAAAGGCCGGTTATCTTACTCGCGATTCCAGAATGATCGAAAGAAAGAAATACGGCTTAAAGAAAGCAAGAAAAGCACCCCAGTTCTCAAAGAGATAATGATTTTCAAAGTCCCGAAAGCTTTTTCGGGGCTTTTTATTTAGCTGCTTGTCATTTCAAGAAACAAGCATGGCAAAAAAAAGCACCAACCCTATAAAACCGAAGTCGATAAAGTCTCAAGACAGGTAATTAAATGAAGAGGATATTAATCACAGGCGGCACTGTATTCGTCAGCCGATATCTGGCTGAATACTATGTGAAAAAAGGCGAAGATGTTTATGTTTTAAACCGTAATTCACGCAAGCAGCCGGAGGGTGTCAAACTCATTGAAGCTGACCGGCATCAATTGTTCTTGATATTACGGCCTATACGAAAGAAGATGTTGCAAACCTGATCGGACGTATTGGCAATATATAAGATTATGTACTCCTCAGTTCCGGCGCGGTCTATCTCGAAACATCCATGCAGCCTTTTAGTGAAGAACAGCCTGTAGCCAGAAATAAATATTGGGGAGATTACGGCGTAAACGAATACGAAGCGGAACAATATTTGTTGGATAATGTCCCGCAGGCTTATATCATCCGTCCGCCCTGTTTGTATGGACCCATGAACAATATCTACAGCGAAGCGTTTATGTTTGAATGCGCCTTGTCCGGCCGCCCGTTTTATGTCCCTGGAGACGGCGATATGAAGTTGCAGTTTTATTATATTGATGATCTCTGTGATTTTATGGATGTTTTGCTGCTGCGGCGTCCTCACGAGCGTATCTTTAACGTAGGCAATAAAGAAACTGTAACCGTAAAGGATTGGGTCAATATGTGCTACCAAGCCGCGGGCAGACAGGCGCAATTGATCAAAGTGAAAAAATCCTATAATCAGCGCGATTATTTTTGTTATTATGATTATGGATACTTTTTGGATGTATCTAAACATAACGCCATAATGCGGACAAACACATCTTTGCAAGAAGGCATCATAGCGTCGATAAAATATTCTGATGAAATATTTTGAAAGCTTTATTTGGAGTTTATAGAAAAAAATATAAAGACAAGCAGGTAAGTATGCAAACCGTAATCCGAAAATTCAAAAACGAAGATTTGCCTCAACTAACGGCTATTTGGAATGAAGTCGTTGAAGACGGCGTGGCTTTCCCGCAAACCGAACCGCTCACCGAGGAAGCCGCGGCAGTCTTTTTCGCCGATCAAAGCTATACCGCCGTTGCGAAAGCGGACGGAGAGATCGTCGGTTTATACATTCTTCATCCCAACAACATCGGCCGTTGCGGGCACATCTGTAATGCAAGCTACGCCGTAAAGGCCGCCGCAAGAAATCTGCGTATCGGTGAAGCTCTGGTTACACACTGCCTTCAAAAGGGAAGAGAGCTCGGTTTTAAGATCCTGCAATTCAACGCGGTAGTAAAAAGCAATTTTGCGGCTATCCATCTTTATGAAAAACTAGGGTTTGTAAAGATAGGAACCATACCCGGAGGTTTTTTGCTCAAAAACGGAAGCTATGAAGATATCGTTCTTTTTTATCACCTGCTCTAAATAAAAAACAATATGCTTCGGGGCATACTGTTTTTAAGACATTGATATTGATTGCATTTTGATATATTTAATTTTATAAGTTTCTTTTTTTAAATGTACAGAAAAATCAAGTCCTTGCCCTTGCTATCAGTGCTATGAGATGGTATCCACCATAACCATCTTATGTTATGATACGATAAAGTATTTATTAACGCTGATATCGATCAAAGCCGCTACCTTGCGGGATTCTTCTTCGATTTCCTCTATCTGATGTGCGGGCAGCTGTAGCATGGAAAAGAAAAGACGGATCATATAATCGGCAAGATATTCCGTTGTGCATTTGAGTTCACCCGAATCATAGGCCATATAAAGCGCGCGCGAAATGGGAAGCCCGAGCACCTCATAAAATTTCAAATCGATATCCGAAATAGTCGGTTGAATCAAACGACGCTGCAATTGATAAAAATGATCCCGCACCGGATTAGGATTGTTGATAAAATCAAATCCTCGTTCAATGTCAAACCGCAGCAGATTGCGGTCACCGATGGTGAGCTCTACCGATTTTCGGTATTCTACGGCTATCCCGAGAGCCAGATTGTATTGCTTGTAGAGAAAATACATCTTTTGCGAGACCGAGTTTCTGAAATTGAGCCTGTATTCGTTGGCGATTTTTCCCGCGGCCGCGCTCTTGGAACCGAAATAATAAGTGAAAAGCCCGTTGTTTACTCCCGCGTCATCAGTGATCTGCGCAACCGTAGTGGCGTCATACCCCTGCTCATAAAACAATTTTTTTGCCGAATTCAAAATCTTCTGCTTTGTGTCTTTCCCTTTTTCGCTTTCTGCCACATCTGCACCTCGAAGTAATCTACTATGATTTTAATAAAAAACAGTATAACATTGCAATAGTTTATTACAATGAATTTTATGTCGTATGTAAATAAATATGTTATTTCTTTACTCCGCAGATAATTTTTGATAATATTTGTAAAGGAAAGGCATTTTATGCATCAATTACAACTTGTATCACACAATGAAAAAGAAACGAAAGAAATAGCCAGGATCATCGCTGACATGCTGCCGTCCAAGGCCGTCATCGGCTTGACGGGCGGACTTGCGGCGGGTAAAACGGCGTTTTCCGAGGCTCTGTTTAAGCAGGCCGGTTACAGCGGACGTTTCAGCAGCCCTACTTATACCATAATCAACGAATATGATTCAGATAAGGGAAGGGCGTATCATCTGGATGTGTACCGCCTTGCCGACGCGTCCGAGCTGCTTTATACCGGCTATGAAGAATGCCTATCGGCAGGCTGGCTTGTCGTTATCGAGTGGGCTGAAATAATCGAAGACTACCTGCCTCAAGACACTATCCGAATCAAAATCGACTTTGCGGAAGACGATGATTGCCGCTTGATCACCATATCCCTGCCAGACCGTGCCCTCTATGAAATTCTTAAGGAGAAGCTGCATGCTAATACTTGCGATTGACACATCCACCATGGCGGCAAGCGCGGCTGTGGTGGATGAAACTAAACTGCACGGCGAAATCTTTACCGATTATAAGTTGAAGCATTCCGAAAAACTGCTTCCACTCATTGATACGCTTTTTAAAGAATTGCGCATCGGCTTTTCCGATATGGACGCGTTCGCTTTAAGCTCGGGTCCCGGTTCTTTCACCGGACTACGCATCGAAGCGGCAACCGTTAAAGCGTTTGCGCATGCCACAGGCAAACCCATCATCGGCGTATCCACACCGGAAGCGCTTGCCTACGCGCACATCTATACGTCCGCAGTCATCTGCCCCATTTTGGATGCCCAGCAAAGCAGCGTGTATACGGCGCTCTTCCGCTCGGACGACGCCGGTCTGCACCGCCTTACGGTGGATGCGGCAGTACCCATCAAGGATTTGATGGAAACGCTTGCCGAATATCAACGCGTATTATTTTGCGGAGATGCCGTGATTAAGCTGCGAGGTATGATCGCCGACGAAATGAAAGAGCGCGCAATATTTGCCAATCCGCAGACCATGATGCTGAAGGCTTCCGCAATCGGCTTTTTGGCCATCGAAAAATATAAAAACAATGAATTGGCCTATTATCAAAATTATCTTCCCAATTATATACGCGCTTCGCAGGCCGAAGTCAATTACGAAGTGAAATTAATGTAACTAAAAGAAAGTTAAAGCTATGATCGATAAAATAGAAATCTGCGTTGCGCAGCCGCATCATATCGAGCGCATGTACCAAATCGAAAAGGATACCTTTCAACTTCCATGGACAAAGGAATTACTGTTTTATGAGATCACCAAGGAGGATTCCATCGTCCTCTGCGCTTATGTAAATGGCAATATGGCAGGATTTTGCGGCATCACCGACATCTGCGGCGAAGGACACATTACCAATGTGGCGGTCGATGCGAAATACCGAAACAAAGGTGTAGGCAACGCCCTCATCTCCGCACTGCTGTCCGCAGCGGAAGAAAAAAGCTTAAAAAACATCACGCTCGAAGTACGCATTTCCAATACGGCCGCCATCCATCTGTACGAAAAATTCGGTTTCATCGGCGTCGGTGTCAGAAAAAAATATTACATCGACAACGATGAGGACGCAATCATTATGTGGCGTCTGGCGAATGAAGAACAAAGAGGTGCTAAATGAAGCATAAAATTACAAAATTGATTTTGACTGCCGTTTTTGCGGTTTGCCTGTTTATGGTGGGCATGTACACATCCATAGAGCTTGTGGCTTATAATGACCGTTTTTTTGAAACACAGTACGAAAAGAATGATGTCAGTCTTAATACCGGTATCGAAACTGACCAGCTGATGGTCATTACCGATGAAATGCAGCGTTTTTTAAAAGGGCAGCGCGCCGATTTTGATATTTATGCCACCATTGACGGTAAGTATCAACCTGTTTTTAACGAGCAGGAACAATTTCACATGATTGATGTGCAACAGCTTTTTGTAACATTTAAGACCATCCGAAATCTCAGTTTCGCAGCGATCCTGCTGATCGTACTGGTTTTAATCCGCAAGAAAAAGCTGCTGCTGTTTGATTCTCTTAAATCTTCCGCCATCTTGATTTTGATCTTTTCAGCTTTGTTGGGCATCGGAGTAACGTTCTTTTTTGAGCCGCTGTTTATCGGCTTTCACCAAATCTTTTTCAGCAACGACATGTGGCTTTTTGATCCCAGTACCAGCGTCTTAATCAATATGGTGCCGGAAGAATTTTTTATTTCCTGCGCAATAAGGATCGTCATATTCAATTTGATCTATTACGCCGCCGTTATTGCCGTAAGTGTACTCGGTAAAAAAACATCCTTAAAAAAGGGAAACTGATATGTCCTCTCAAGTAAAAATTCTGGCAATCGAAACTTCCTGCGATGAAACCGGCGCTGCGGTTATCGTGGATGGCGCACTAAAATCCAATATCATATCGTCCCAAATCGATATCCATAAAGTATACGGCGGAGTGGTTCCCGAAATCGCATCCCGCAACCATCTGCTTAATATATCCGGCGTAGTTGACGAAGCGATGGAAACCGCCGGAATTAACCTCAGCGAACTCGATGCAATTGCAGTCACGTACGGCCCGGGACTTGTAGGAGCCTTGTTGATCGGCGTTTCCTATGCGAAAGCGCTTGCTTTTGCATTGAATAAAAAACTCATCGGCGTCAACCACCTTGCCGGTCACATCAGCGCCAATTATCTTGGTGGCGCAAAACCGCCTTTTATCTGTCTGATCGCTTCCGGCGGCCATACGGCTGTAGTGAAGGTTACCGATTATACTGTCTTTAAAATCTTAGGTTCGACGACGGATGACGCTGCGGGCGAAGCTTTTGATAAGGTCGCCAGGGTTATCGGCCTGGGCTATCCAGGAGGGCCGAAGCTTGACGCGCTCGCGAATGAAGGCGATCCGCACTTCATCGAATTTCCGCGCGTAAAACTCAATGAAGATAACTACGATTTCAGCTTCAGCGGATTAAAGAGCGCCGTTTTAAATTATCTCAATAAAAGCAGGATGAAAAACGAGCCGGTCGATAAAGCCGATATCTGCGCTTCCTTCCGTCAATGCGTATCGGATATCCTGACTGAAAAAACCATAAGAGCCGCCAAAAAAGAAAATATCGGCACTATTTGTATTTGCGGAGGTGTCAGCTGCAATTCGCTTCTCAGAAGTGAATTTGCAAAGAAGTGCAAAGCCGAAGGAATCGATCTTTATATGCCCGATGCGCTCCTTTGCTCTGACAACGCTGGCATGATCGCGGCGGCGGCATATTATCAATACCTATCCGATGATTTTGCTGGCCTTTATTTAAACGCCATGCCTTCGTTGAAACTCGGTGAGAAATAACCCATAGGGTCGAATAATGTCAAACATGATTTTAATCTGTCGAAATCGATAGAATTATACAAAAATCGGTAATTAGAATTCTTATTAATCTTCAATTAATTTAACAAATACGCTGCTTAGCAGGTTGGTTGTTATGGTATAATGACAAAGAAGCACTTATTTTTCATAAAAAAAGGGGGTGTTAAGAAGTGTTATTGAAACTCATTTATTTTTTTATTGGCTTTATATCGGGTTACCAGATCGGACCTTTGTTTTATTCTTCCGAATTACATATTTTTGATTGGTATCTAACAGGCGACTGGGCCGAGTTTGCCATATCTTCCGCCTTTGGACTTATTTTTGGTATTATTTTTATTATCGTTATTCCCATTTTTGCGCATGCTTTTGATAAAATATCAAAAAAATGGATCAAAGATCTTAAAACGGTCTCTTTGATGCAAATGCTCGTCTACATCATTTTTTTGATCATCAGCTTAATTTTGGCCGCACTCATCTGCAATCCCATTTACAAACTGGAGATTGCTCCCTTCCTGCAAACGATCATAACCATTATCATCTATCTCGTACTCGGTTATCTGGCGCTGCTCGTTGTGACTTTGAAATATGCGGATGTGGAGGCTTTGTTTAGAGCTGCTTTCAGCAGAGAAAACAGGGAAAATAAAGAAAAAGACGAACCGAAAAACAAATCAAACAAAAAGAACAGCAATCAGCCGATCCCCAAGGTGCTTGATACAAGCGTGATTATTGACGGAAGGATCTTTGATATCCTCAAGACGGGGTTTGTCGAAGGACCCATCGTTATTCCCACCTTCGTTTTGGATGAGCTCCAATTTATTGCCG
>DAITPG010000135.1:0-6807 GCA_036833715.1 Eubacteriaceae bacterium
AAGCATAACGGCCATATGTATATTCAACAATATAATTTTATATCAACCCGATTTTGATATGTTTTTTTCAGAATTATGATTGTTTTTATTTTTGCAATTACTTAACAAAAAAATATATAAAATATAAAAATCAAGAAACCGAAGCATATGCAAAAAATAAATTATTGAAGTCCGGAACAAAACGGGTTTTTTGACAGTCTAATTAGAGGATGATCAAGTCCATAAAGGAGAAGGTTATGAACACAATATTGGAACTGAAAAATGTAAGCAAAAAACTCGGCGGCAAAAAAGTCGTCGATAATGTCAGCTTCACGGTTAACGAAGGTGAAATTTTCGGTTTTTTGGGCCCCAACGGAGCGGGAAAAACCACCACCATCAAAATGATCGTCGGGCTTTTATCGATCGACGAGGGTCAAATTTTGATCGACGGGAAAAGCGTGAAAAAGAATTTTGAAAGCGCGATGAAAATGGTCGGCGGCATTATTGAAAATCCCGAGATGTATGATTACATATCCGGACGAAAAAACCTTCAGATCTTCGGACGGATGCATGGGCGAATCCCGAAGCAGCGTTATGAGCAGGTGATCGCTCAGGTTAAACTGACCAACCGCATCAACGACAAGGTAAAAAAATATTCGCTTGGCATGCGGCAGCGGCTGGGCGTTGCGCAGGCGCTTTTGCATAACCCGAAGCTATTGATATTGGACGAACCCACCAACGGCCTTGACCCGGCGGGCATCAAGGAACTGCGTGACAACCTGCGGGAGCTCGCTCAGTCGCAGGGACTGGCGGTAATGGTATCGAGTCACTTACTTTCTGAAATGGAATTGATGTGCGATCGTTTCGGCATTATTGACAAAGGCGTTTTAATGGACACCAAAACGCTCACGGATATCAGAGAAAGCTCGGAGACCGAAGCATTAACTTATACGTTTGATGTGAATGACAAAGAGGCTGCGTTAAAGATAATCATAGAGCATACACAGCAAACTATGGCCGAAAACACAGACAAGCTGATCAAAGCGGAGCTCACAAGAGACGACGCTGCCGATATTATTGAGGAGCTGGTGCGCTCCGGCATCAAAGTCTATGCTATGAACCAAAGCATCCATTCGCTGGAAGATGAATTTTTGGCGGCAACTGCAAATCATTCCAATCAAATATCTTAATTCTGAGAGGGAAAAATGAAAATATTTTCACTGATAAAAAACGAATGGATCAAGCTCTTCAGCAAAAAATCTACCTATGTGATCATTGTATTGATCATGATGTTAAGTGTCGCTTCTCCAATCATGACGTACCGCTCCACGACACGGTATTATGACAATTCGATGTATTTGGATAATTTGGCAAACGAAAAGCAATATTTGGAAAGCACCATCAACGGCGAAAACCTGAAGGACGGTTATTATTATTATCAGCTGGCTTATAACAAGGGATCTTTAGAGATCATAAATTTAAAGATCGAATCCAAGGTCACTGGCTATGAGGACTGGAGAGAAAGCCAATCCTATCAGCTTAATACGCTCTACGTCGAAAGAAATTTGATTGAATACTTTTTAAAGAAGGACAAGGCTGCAATCAAAGAGCTGGAAACCAACAATCAGACGAACGAGATCGATCAAACGGCGTTGAGCTATTATTATACATATGATTCACTGAAAAAGCTGCAGACCCGCGCAAATGAATTGGACAGCGACATCGCCAATTACAAAACTGCGATCGCTACCAATGATCCGACGTTCATCAACCAACTCAATGTCAATTTATCGAATCGAACGATCAGCGGCATTGAAACTGCAATCTGTGAATTGAAAAAGGGCTTAAAATATGCCGATAAAGCAACCACAGAGCTTATCAACAAACAGATTGCAGAACAGGAAGTTCTGCTTCAAAAAGAAAAAGATCTGGCTGTATGGACCAATTACAGGCTTTCAAATCAGATATCGTTGAATATGGATGATTGGAAGAACCGCTCGGTAAGCACCATTACAGATGCCATTAACAAAATCTATGATAAGCCAATGACCAAAGAACAATTCGATCAGATGGGCGGGGGCGGCATGTTCTCCGGCAAAGATGTTATGATCGGTCAAAATATGACCTATGATGAATACTTGGCAAAATTTGCACGTGATATTGCTGCAGCCAAAGACAATATTCTGTTGCACACCTACAGCCTTGAAAATATAATTCCTCCCATGGATTTTGCGATGTCCACCAGATTTTATCTTAATGACATTTATCTTGTAATTACGCTTGTTTGCCTTGCCATGATCTTTTTGATGAGCCCCATGGTCAGCAACGAATATTCTAAAGGCACCATGCGCCTGCTTTTGATCAGGCCGGTTCGTCGATATAAAATTCTGCTTTCCAAATTTTTGGCATCCCTCGAAATTGCGGTTTTATTGCTGGCGATATGCAGCGCGCTGTTTATAGGCGTTACGATCTATCTGTTTGGGATAACCGACTTTCACTATCCTTTGCTGTCTGTTAAAGAAGGAGCCATCGTATCGACGACAATTCTGCAGTTGATCCTCCCTGTTTTGGGAAAATCTTCCATCGTGATTCTGTTTGCGATGACACTGTCCTTCGCGTTTACGACCATCGTGAAAAGCACGGTGCTCGCCGTCGGTGTGCCGTTTGCCGGCATCGCTTTTTCAACGCTGATTTTCACTCTGCTTGTCAACCTAAAATATTATAAAATCGTGCAGTATTCCTTTGTTCCCTACATGACGCTGTGGCATGTGATCAACAAAACAGGTACCATCGGATATATGATGGAGGAATTTCCGCAAATGACGCTGGATCCTATGTACGGCATCTGGCTCTTGGGGGCAACCAGCCTGGCTTTGCTGATATTATCCTTTTGGGTGTTCGGCAGAAGAGATGTTAAAAATTAATCCTGAGCCAAAACGGCTTCTTTTATTGTTAAAATATAACGGAAAAGCCGCTGCATTTTTGTATGCTTCGCCTGCCCGACCAATATATACAAATTTATAGAATTAATTTGACATTTGCTCGGCACGGTGTTATAATCAAACCGTACCATGAAGGTATATTCAAATTTCAAAACTAAATCAAACAGATGAATGAATGCCATGAGGGTGAATAGTATTGCAGAAGCGATATCTTATTTCTTATGGCTTTTTTATATTAATTTTTTAACAGAATTATTGCATCGGAGGTAATACTATGCATATGGCAGACGCATTGGTCTCTCCCGCAGTCGGCGGAGTTATGCTGGCGGCAAGTGCGGGGGCGATCGCATACTCGATCACCAAAATCAAAAAAGACGATTTGGACGAAAAAAAAGTCCCGATCATGGGCATTATGGGCGCCTTTGTTTTTGCGGCGCAAATGATCAATTTTACGATTCCCGGGACTGGTTCCAGCGGGCATATCGGAGGAGGTATTTTACTTGCGGCATTGCTCGGCCCTTTCCCGGCTTTTTTAACGCTTGCCTCGGTATTGATCATTCAATGTCTATTCTTTGCCGACGGGGGTCTCTTAGCTTTGGGATGCAATATATTCAATATGGGATTTATCGCGTGCTTTGTCGCCTATCCACTGATATTTAAACCGCTTTTAAAAAAAGGTTTCAATTATAAGTCGATCACGCTGGCCTCTATACTGGCCGTGGTGGTCGGATTACAGCTGGGCGCTTTCGGCGTCGTATTGGAAACACAAATTTCCGGTATTACGGAACTGCCTCTCGGCACTTTTTTGGCATTGATGCAGCCGATCCATTTGGCCATCGGTTTTGTGGAAGGCTTGGTGACCGCCGCCGTCTTGATGTTTGTCTATAACGCACGGCCCGAATTATTGTCCGCTTCGCTCAACAGGACCAAGCTTGGCGAAGTATCAATGAAAAAAGTGGCAATCACGCTTGTTATCGCTACAGTTGTGATCGGCGGCGGTTTGTCTCTGTTCGCATCCGCTTATCCGGACGGTTTGGAATGGTCGATGGAGGGGGTCGCAGGTACCGCGGAATTGGAATATGAAAGCGGAGTTCATGAAGGCGCAGCCGAAATTCAGGAGAACACGGCGATTTTACCGGACTACAGCTTTAAATCGGACGAAGGATCCGCTTTGGGAACTTCGACTTCCGGTATCGTAGGCGGCGCGTTGACTCTAGCGCTGGCAGGGCTGACAGGCGTGGCAATTTCGGCAGCCAAAAAGAAAAAGCAGGCCAAAGCATAATACGATTATCAGGCATAATGATCGGCACCGACCTTATCCGAATCATACGGATGAGGTTTTTTTATGAAAACCATCAAATACTATAGATATATTTACGAAAAGATGGTTGTTATGATATACTTTAAGAACATTTGATCTTTGGAGATTTTATGGCCGATATCCATGATGCGGTTTCAAGCATAAATAAACTGGAAGACTTGGCAGGGCAAAACACCGTGATCCACCGCATCCATCCGATTGCGAAGATCATAACGACTTTTGTTTATCTGATTGCCGTGATTTCATTTAACCGTTATGCTGTGAGCGCGCTGATTCCCTACTTGTTTTATATTGTGATTTTAATGTCTTTGGCGGATATCCCCTATGGGCTTTTGATGCGCAGGGTGGCCATCGCGCTTCCTTTTTCGCTGTTCGCAGGTATTTCCAACATGATATTTGACCGCACGGGCGCCTTTTTGTTTTACGGATTTGTTGTTACCGACGGCATGGTCTCATTTGTATCCATCATGCTTAAAACCTTGATGTGCGTTTCGGCTGTGCTGATTTTGATCTCGACCACCACCATGACGGAGATATCCTACCAGCTTGTCAAAATGAAGGTGCCAACCATTTTGGTGATGCAGATCACCATGACTTATCGTTATATATCCGTATTATTGGAAGAAGTTTCAGTAATGTATACGGCTTATCTGCTTCGTTCCCCCAATGAAAAGGGGGTGCGCATGAAAGACATGGGAAATTTTGTGGGTCAGCTGCTGCTGCGCAGCATCGACCGGGCGGAGCGCGTGTATTATGCCATGAAATGCCGCGGCTTTGACGGTTCCATGAAATATTCCGCGGCAAAAAAAGCGAATACCGCAGACTATGTTTTTGCCTTGACGGTCTGCGGAGCCATGATCGCTTTGAGATTCATCAATTTGAGCGCGTTGCTTGGCGGCTTATTCTAATTTATTCGGAGGAAAATCTTGATCGAAATCAATCAGCTCAGCATCGTTTACCCGGACGGAAAAAAGGCCCTTGATGATATAAGCCTAACGATCGCGGACGGAGAAACCGTCGCTTTGGTAGGAGCCAACGGCGCAGGCAAATCATCGCTGCTTTTGTCCATGGTCGGCGTGGTTTCCATAAGCGCAGGCCGCATTGCGATAGACGGCTTGGAAATCAATAAAAAATCCGTGACCGATATACGTTCCAAGATCGGCATCGTTTTTCAAAATCCCGACGACATGCTGTTTATGACGCGCGTTTACGACGATATCGCTTTTGGACCACGCAATTATAAAGTACCGGAAGAGGAAGTGCAGCTACGGGTCGAAGGGGTGCTTGCACAACTCGGAATTGAGCACCTGAAAGACCGCGCGCCGCATAAAATGTCGGGCGGCGAAAAAAGAAGCGCGGCCATCGCCTGCATCCTATCCATGAATCCATCGGTGATTCTATTGGACGAGCCGACCTCCTTTTTGGACCCCAAAGCCAGACGCACCTTGATGAGGGCGCTCCAATCGCTGAATTTGACTAAAATCATAGCCACTCACGATCTTGACATGGCGCTTGAGCTTTGCGAAAGAGCGGTCATTTTAAAAAACGGTAAAGTGTTTGCCGACGGCAAGGCTTCGGTTCTGCTGCAGGATGAAAAATTGATGACGGAAGCGGGCTTGGAATTGCCCTTTTGCCTTCAAAAAATCGAGCTTTAAATATAGCAAAAAGCAGGGTTGGATATATGTATCCATGCCCTGCTTTTTATTATCCCCCTATTATGAGCGGTTTATATAGTTTGTCCTGTCTGCCCTCTGAGCTTTGAAATCGGCACAAGGCAGACTAAAATAGTCTCGTTGCTTGCATTGCTGTTTTTTTTCATATTGGTGAGATACACTTCCGCGTTTCCTTTCTGTTCAAGCGTAAAGTAGTCCTCGGCTACGCTGAGCATGTCTTCCTTGATTTGCCCGATGATTTCGGGCGAAATATCAACCCGATCCCGCATCAGAATGTTTTTAAGACGTTCTTTGGCCACCTCTTTGCTTACCGGAGTTGCTGTTTTTTGTTCTTTTAACATAATTCCTCCAAACAACTGTTTTATTGCATATGCTCTTAAGCATGCTTAAATAAGCTCGAAATCTTTTTGATCATGGATTCTTTATAGGTAAGATCGATAAAAGGAACTTCTTCTCCCGTCAGCCTTTTAGCGATGTTGCGATAAGCCTGTCCAGTGGGGCTTGTCTCAATAGCCGCTACCGGCTCTCCGCGGTTAGAAGAGATTACAATATCCTTTTCATCCGGCACAATTCCAATCAAATCGATATTAAGGATATCGAGAATATCCTCTATATCCATCATTTCGCCTCTCTTCATCATATCCGCACGCACTTTATTGACGACAAGCTTCGGCGATGATATGCCGTTGATATCCAAAAGGCCGATGATGCGGTCTGCGTCGCGTACGGCGGAAACCTCCGGAGTGGTAATGACCAAAGCTTCGTTGGCGCCCGCAATCGCATTGTGAAACCCCCGCTCTATGCCTGCCGGGCAATCGATCAGAACAAAATCAAAGGAGCTTTCAAGCTCATCCACAAGACCTTTAAACTGTTCGGGCGTTACAGCAGTCTT
>DAITPG010000136.1:0-6805 GCA_036833715.1 Eubacteriaceae bacterium
AAAAGAGATACTTTCAAAATATAAGCATACAAACAAGAAGCCTAAACGACAATTTACTGAAGACGAGCGGATAGAACGCATGTCGGATAGCCAACTTTATAAGCAAGCTGGGAACAGCGTGACCGTGAATGTGATCTACGAGATCGCAAAAAAATTGATCTAATTCTCAGGGCAGTTTTAGAATCCGCACTAAACAAAAGAAAGGAACAGTCAAATGTTTAAAATAACCTTATTTATTGGTACCTTGGCGATCATCCTCGGCAGTCTTTATGTGATTATTCTTGTTACTGCAGAATTTCTCAATTGGATCTCGAAATTTTTCAAGAAGCGGCAGGCGCCTATTTTGAGCACAGACACCCGAGCTAAGGCCTTCCTGCTTGTTGACGACGAACGGAACCGGCAAGACGCGAAGTGGGGTGAACAGAATCATCATCCTCTCGCATGGAATTCGCTTATCGGCGAGGAAAAAGGCGAATTTGAACAGGCAATAAATCAAACTTACATTGGCGATCCAGGAGAAAAGGGTGGCTACGATAACATGATGGCCGAACTTTCACAGGTAGCGGCAACAGCTATCGCTGCTATGGAATCTTTGATGAGGAATCGAGGGAAGGAAGAATGATCGTCTACATAGCCGGCCCGATCACAGGCGACCCGGAGTACGCTTTTAAATTCATCGAAGCGATGCGTTACCTCGAAGCAAGAGGACACACAGTAATCAGCCCTGCAGTATTGCCATCGAAATTGCAATACGAAAAACTAATGAAAATTTGCTTTTCTATGATCGACCAGGCCGAAGCCGTCTACATGTTGGACGGATGGGAACAGAGCCCAGGCGCGCAAAGAGAACGTAAATATGCGCAAGAAAAAAACCTATATATCGCTTATCAAAAGATCGAATGGGCGAAAGAATAACCGCTTAGGGAGACAAAAGCGATGCCACGTAAATACCGATACAAATTGATTGACTACGGAATAGACGATGCCCGGCAGGACGAGCTCAGAGCTATTTGCAAACAATACCCGAGTCTTAAGACGCATTGCGATTATTTGTCTGAAGCCTTTTATGATTTGGAAGCGGCACCGATCAATCCCATGCCCCGATCTATGCAGATCTCGGACCCGACAGCTAAAAAGGCTCTGCGGGCCACAGTTGGCATTGAACGAATAATAGCCATCGAGCGCAGCGCAGAGGAAGCCGCGCTCGATATGGCCAAATATGTTATTCAGGCTATGTGCTATGGAAAGACATACGAAGAACTGGCGGCAGAAGCCAGCATCCCATGCGGCCGCGCGACGTTCAGCCAAATGAAACGATTATTTTTAATAAAATTAGATGAAAGGTTTCTGCGATCATGAATGAGAAAGAAAACGAAACAAATAACCGTACCGAATCAAACTACAAGGCTTTTGATGTAGTCATAGAAAATATGTTCCAAAAAGGGTACATATCCCGCAATGAATACTTAAGCAATATCCGCGAATATTACGACTTGCAACCGCTCCCGGCAGATTATCTCTGCACACCGAAGGTCGATAAACATTTAATGCCGGAAATTGCTTTCCCTATTGGCGGAATTTTCACGGAAGAGCTGAAAGCCAAATTAAAAGAAACGATGGAAGGTAAAAAGTCTTCAATTATTTATTGCAAAGAAATGGATAAAATCAGAATACTTCAATTAATCAAACAGGATTTAGAAAAATTAACACATAAAAAAAATCCGAAAGTTGATTTTTATAGCCCATTTATGAGTGCTTACAGAGAAGGAATTCGTGATGCGGAAAAGATAATCTCCGAATACATAGAGAAAGAATCTGCCAATGAATAAAGAATTTTTCGATTTGATCCCGAGCGCGATCAAAGATCATATCACGGAAGATATGGATGCCTATGCGGCCGCAGCAAGCAAAAAAAGCAAGTCGCCCGTAACAATAGATCAATTGCTTCATTCGCTCGCTATGATTGAGAGGATGACGACCGAGGGGACTGGAAGGCCGTCGGCATTTGGTATCATGATGAATTCAGAGCCACTATTCGAGCCGCTGAGAGATCAATACAATAGACACCTATACGGCAACGTCGGACCGATCAGGCCAAAAGAATTGATGGCAGCTGGTATTTATGATGGACACAGCAGCAAGAAGGGAATCAAACCAAAGCCAAATAAGCGAAAGAGAAGGAAGAAGAAATGAAAAATATATTCGAGAAGATCTCCGCAGAGCTTAATAAGCAGCTCAACCCAAAAGCAAACGACATCGTCGCACAAGTTATCGAATCATTCATAGACGCGCTTAAGGTCGGCGTCACGGAAGAAATGACCATAGATGAAGCGGTCGAGAAGATCAACCGAAACGCAGAACAGTGGCGTAAGCTTATGTCTCCCGCGATCAAAACATTTAAATTTTTAAACACGATCACGATCATGTCATCAAAGACAAGCAGAGGGCACAAGGCAAAGATCGGTGACAAAATATTTAATTAAAGAGGATACATCGGGGGTAATCGAACCGTGCTATAATGATACCGTGAAATAATATCCCAAAGCTCCAGAGGACGCAAATCCTTTGGAGCTTTGCTTATTGGAGAGCAATGAACTACAAGGACAAGCGATGGGAACACAAGAGAGAAAACATACTCAGGCGTGATGGATACAAGTGCAGACAATGCAAGAGATATGGCAAGACGACACCGGCAACAATGGTTCATCATATCAACCCTTCAGAGACACACCCAACGCTCGTATATACGGACGACAATCTCATAAGCTTATGCTGGAAGTGCCACGAGCTGATGCACCACAGGGCGACAGGAGAGATTACTGCATTAGGAATGGAATGGGTGAGCAGAGTCGCTGATAAATTAATTAATAAAAAAACATAACCCCCCCCATTCTCAAGAATTTATATAACCCAAGGGGACTGGCGGACGGGAACTCTTTCCAATAGAGCGTAATTTTTAAAAAGAGGGGAAACAGTCAAAGATGCAAATCGAAATGATAAACATCGATAAATTGATACCTTACGAAAATAATCCGCGGCACAACAAGGATGCGGTAGAAGTCGTTGCACGAAGCATAAAAGAATTCGGTTTCAAAAATCCGATTATTGTCGACAAGCGAATGACAATCATTGCAGGGCATACGCGGCTTCTGGCTGCAACATTACTCGGCATTAAAGAAGTGCCGATCATAAGAGCCGAGGACCTCACCGATAGGCAAGTCAAAGCGTTCAGGATCGCCGATAACAAAACTGCCGAGTACGCCACATGGGATGAAGAGCTATTGGCTTTAGAATTATCTGGCCTTGGCGATATGTTCACCGGATTTTCAGAAGACGAGATCAATAAAGCAACCGGCGCCGGAGATGCAAAAGAAGACGACTACGAAATAAACCTACCGGAAGAACCACAAGCCCAGCTCGGCGATATTTATTTACTTGGCCAACATCGATTGATGTGCGGTGACGCCACCGTAAGAGAAGATGTCGCGGAGCTTATGGACGGAAAAATTGCGGACGGCACAATAACCGACCCGCCTTACAATGTTAACTACGGTAGCAAAAAGAAAATTTTTGACGATTACAATTACAGCCATGGAAATCTTGATAAAATCAAAAACGATAATATGGACAACGAATCGTTTTATTATTTTCTTTTTGATTTTTATACGAATATTATTTCATTTATGAAACCGGGTGGAGCTTATTACATATTCCATGCGGATATTAATTCATTGATATTCAGAAGCGCACTGCAGGCCGTCCCAGGATGCCAAGTGCGTCAATGTTTAATCTGGGTAAAAAATGCGCTTATTTTGGGGATGCAAGATTACCAATGGAAGCACGAGCCAATCCTTTACGGATGGAAAGAAGGAGCGGCGCATTATTTCATAAATGACCGATGTCAAGAGACTGTGATCGAAGACAAGATCGAAATCAATAATCTCAAAAAAGATGAGCTGAAAGATTTGCTTCGTAAATTGTTGGACGATAAAATGCCGACGACGATTATCCACGAAGACAAGCCTATCATAAATGACGTCCATCCAACGATGAAGCCGGTAAAGTTAATAGCTCGGTTAATGCAAAATTCATTCCGCAAAGGTGAGATTGTCGCTGACCTTTTCGGCGGAAGCGGAACGACATTGATGGCAGCGGAGCAGACAGATAGAATCTGCTACATGATGGAATGGGATCCTAAATATATTGATGTGATCATCAACAGATGGGAAAAATTCACTGGACAGAAGGCAGAGCTTATAAAACGCAGAGAACATCTACACGCTGCATAAAACAAAATATCGGAAGGTAAGCCAAAATACTTCGCCGATCATTTTGTTTTATGCAAAGAAAGGGGAAGCGTATGGCCGAATCAAAGCCGAAAGATCCTAAAGCACTCGAAGCTAAATACAAAAAAGCGATCATAAAGCAGATGACAACTGTCGGCACGTACAATGAAAGTTTTTTATATCCAATTAATGTTCTGGCCAGAGTCATGGCCGATTATGACATAACCACCGAAACATTTAAGACCAGCGGCAGTAATATTGTCGTGATCCACACAAATAAAAACGGCAGCAAAAATGTGGTCAAAAATCCAATCTACCTCGCAATTGAAAAACTGCGCGATGACATCATCAATTATTCGAAAGAGTTAGGACTCACGCCGGCAGGCCTTAAACGCATCAATTCAGATGGGCCGACCCAGCAAAAAGAATCCAAGCTCGAAGCATTCCTAAACAAGGCGGCCAAAAATGCCAGCGCAGATCCAGAGTAATTATTTGACCTCAAATTACAAAGAGGTGATGGATTACGCTCAGAGTATCGTTGAAGGACGTAAGATCGCATGCCCAGAAATCATACAGGGCGTTAATCGATTTTTAAATGACCTGAAGAATCCAGCCTATGACTTTCGAGTAAAAGATGCCGAATTTGTAATAAATATAATCGAAAGCACCTTTGTCCACAGGCAAGGCGAGGATATGCAAGGACGCCCTCTGCTTGGCCGGCCGTTCCTGCTCGAACCATTTCATAAATTTCAAATTTATAATATTTTAGGATTTTTCCATAAGGGAACGAGACTTCGACGCTTTAAAGAAGTCTTTATTTTTATTCCAAGAAAAAACATAAAGACAACATTCATCGCGGCCCTTGCCTGGGCCATCGGTCTTTTAGAGAGAATGAGCGGAAGTAAGGTATACATAACTGCTGCCGCACTGAAGCAATCGCTCGAAAGTTTTGACTTTATCCATTTCAACATCAAAGAAATGGGAGAATCCAAAAACTGGCGAATTATCGATAACAACCAGGAACACAGTCTGCAAAGCAAGTTTAAGCAAGGATCCTTATTTATTCAGGCATTGGCAGCCAATCCAGACGCGCAAGACTCTTTTAACTGCAATATAGGAATCGCAGACGAAATACACGCTTATACGAAGCCAAAGCAATACACGCTTATCAAAGACGCAATGAAGGCGTATAGCAACCGGCTTATGATCGGCATAACGACGGCCGGCGACAACATGAACAGCTTCTGCTATCGAAAACTGGTTTACTGCAAAAAAATTCTTGATGGCACCATCGTCGACGAAACATATTTTGTTTTTATAGCAAAAGCGCCCGAAGCTAAAAACGGAGACGTCGACTTCCTTAATCCAAATGTTCACGAGATGGCGAACCCAGCATATGGCGTTAGCATCCGGCCGGCGGATATAATGGCGGACGCCATCCAGGCTCAAAACGATCCGCAGCTGCGAAAAGACTTTCTGGCCAAAAGCCTGAACGTCTACACGGCAGCCATGAAAGCATACTTTGACATTGACGAATTCAGGGCATCGGACCGCCAATACAGCTGGACAATTCAAGAGCTGGCAGCGCTTGATATTGACTGGTACGGCGGAGCCGACTTATCGAAGATGCATGACCTTACAGCCGGCGCATTGTATGGTACGATAAAAAATTACTATACAGACAAAGACGGAATAGCGCACGATGTCGATATCGTCATAACGCATGCTTGGTTTCCGATCATAGCAGCAACCGCCAAGGCGGAAGAAGACTCTATCCCGCTGTTCGGATGGAAAGACGACGGATGGCTCGATATGTGCAACACACCGACGGTCAATTATTCGGACATAGTCAACTGGTTTATAAAGATGCGGAACATGGGATTTAAAATCAAACAGGTCGGATTCGACAGAAAATTCTCAAAAGAATTTTTCAACGAGATGAAAAAGGCGCGATTTAACATGTTCGATGAACCGCAGACTTACACAAACAAATCAGAAGGCTTCCGCCATATCGAGAAAAAGGCCAAAGACGGAGACCTTTATTATTTACACAGCGATGCCTACGAATACTGCATCCAGAACGTCCACGCCATAGAAAAGACCGACGACATGATGCAATATGAAAAAATTCAACCCCAAGACCGAATCGATTTATTCGACGCTTCGGTCTTTTCTTGTGTCAGAAAACTCAACGACCTGCAGAAGAGCGGGACGGCGACGGCATGGCTCAAGGGCAAATAGAATGGGAGGTTTTAAAATGAGCAAGAAAAGTAACCGCAGATACCGCACAAGAGCGGAGCCGAATAGAGCCAAACAAGCGATGAATCAAAAAAGGGATAATGCGCTTTCGTGGTTTTTATCAACAACAGCATCAGACTTATTGATGGTACCCGGATACACGACGCTGGCAAATAATCCCGAGATAAAAATGGGATTGACGAAAATCGCGGACCTTGTGTCCTCGATGACAATTCATCTGCTCGAAAACACGCCGACCGGAGACGTTAGGGTAAAGAACG
>DAITPG010000137.1:0-6746 GCA_036833715.1 Eubacteriaceae bacterium
GCGGAAGGCACGTTGGTTTTATTGTCGATCAGGTTAAAGAAGTGATCGATATTCCCATCAAAAAAATAGCCGACCGCACGCAGCTACAAAACCAGGCGGGCAATGACTATTTGACAGGCTTCGCTAAATTGGATGAAAAAGTGATCTTGATGATGGATATGGACAAACTTTTGTATGAGACCGATTATCCGTATATTTAATGCGGCGGATTTTTCTTTACGGCTAGCACCGCTCGGAGCACAATCGTATTGACTTCCATAAGATTGGTGGAGCTGTAGGTAATCACTTCCCGTTTGATATCCGTTTCGGTTCCTGCGACATATTTGGGCGCAAGCTGGTTGAGCGCCGTCGCGTAAATTTCGTTGATGCATTTTTCGCACTTGCAGCATTCTATTTTTTCAAACGCCAAATCGGTTTTATCCTTAACAAGGATCTCCATGATATTGCGCAAAACAACTGCATCGGCGGACGGCTTTGGTGAACCGGGCATTTTTTCTTTGGCATCAACAAGGGAAGAAGATTCAACTTTTTCGGAATTGATGCTGCTCGGCATGATTTTGTTGTACATGGATTCGGTGTCAAAAGATTTTTTCATTGATCAATCAAACTCCTATTTTCAAGAAGTTCATCCGCCAAATTCATATAATCTTCGATGGCGGTGTTTTTTGACTGGTATTTTAATATGCTTTCCTGATTGGCCTGCGCTTCCATAAGCACAACGCTGGTTCGTATCGTTGTCTTAAAAACCTTTGTTTTCATTTCGCTTGCGACCATCGCGGTAGTTGCTTTGATTTCTTTGCTCAAAATCGTCCGGGGATTGTACTTGGTAAGGAGTATTCCTTCGACTTTGATATCCGGATTCACGTAAGCCCTTACCCTGGCAATGGTATCCGCCAGCTTGGCGATCCCCTGCAGGCTAAATATGTCCGCAAGCATCGGTATGATGACGATGTCACACGCTGCCAAAGCGTTGACGGTCAATATGCTCAGCGCAGGGGGAGTATCAATCAAAATATAATCATAACGGTCGCTGATGATGCTCAGTGCGTTCTTCAACAAATATTCGCGTCCGCTGCCGGTATATTCGATTTCAATGCCGCTCAGCAGCAAATTGGACGGTATGATATCAAAAAACGAGGTCGTGGGACGCACCGCAAAGTTTGTCTTACATTCTCCGGTCAAAACTTCATAGATCGAAGCGCTGCCTTCACTGTTGACGCCGCAGCTGAAACTTAAATTCCCCTGAGGATCAAGGTCTATGCAAAGAACCTTAAATCCTTTTTGTTTTAAGCATGCTGCCAAACATCCGGTGGTTGTCGTTTTTCCGACGCCGCCTTTTTGATTGGTAATGCATATGGTTTTTGCCATGCTCTGCTCCTAAATAAATTTCAATCGAAACTGCGAGTGAGGCGAATATTTTCGCCTTTGTTTATTTTAAAGGATTTTAATGTCTTTAGCAAATGATTTCACCTGCACGCTGCCATCATTTAGATGAAAAAATACTGTTCTGCCGTAGTTGAGGCCGACATCCTCCGCTATGATCTTAATTTGAAATTGCATCAGTGTATTTTTTACGGCTTCCACATTTCTTTTGCCGATATTGCCGATGGTGCTGTCTCCGCTGATCTCAAACATGCTGGCTCCGCCGGCGATTTTTGCCGTTAAATTTCTTTTGTTGCTGCCCAATTTTTCCATCCCTTTGATCATTTCTGGTATGCAGGTGTCGGCAAATTTATACTTATTGATGTTCTGAGCGCCGCCGCTCAGCGGAAGCAGGATATGTCCCAATGAGCCTGATTTCAAAATGACATCATATAAACAGATACCTACACAAGACCCAAGTGCATAGGTTGCCAATATTTCGGGCTTTTTGGCGATCTTCATGTCAGAAATTCCGATGGTGATGACAGTATCCACTATACTATTCCCAATCCTACCATAATTTTATTTAATGAGTCAATACTTGGGACCAAAAGCATATTGGCTGTGATGGTATCCTGCGGACTGATAAAGTCATTTTCGATGAAGATGATCCTGTCGGAGAAATCCTCCATCAAAATCGCAGGCACACTGAGCAGCGCGCCGACCATATCCACATTGACTCCGGGCACGGAAGTTAAAATATGCAAGCCCGAAAGCTCTGCCATCGCTCTGATATAGGAAGAGATCATGATATTGCCTATTTCGGCCAAAGCGGAATATTCGATATCGGTCAGCTCCGTGCAGCTTTTTGTATTATTATGCAGCAGATAGTTGATGGCGCTTAATGCCAGGTCCTGCTCGATTATAAACATGATCAAGCCGTCAATGTCACCGCTTAACCTTCCTAAGATGCCGACAACGACATTTTCGGGCCCTCCCAGACTCTCACTTGCGTCATTGATCTCCAATATTTTGATGCTGGGAGTAGACATATTGATCGTTCTGTCGAGCATAGCCGAAAGCGACGTGGCCGCATTGCCTGCGCCGATATTTCCGAGCTCTCTCAAAACATCGATGTGCATGTCACTCAGTTGCTCCAAATTTTCAATTGACATGGTAACCTCACATTTTTATAGTCTGATTATAACCGGTCCCCCGGATTCAGCGCGCTTGTCTGCAGTCCGCCCATCGAAAGATAAAATTTCGTATAGGTGATCTCCTGCTTTAAAGTAACGGTTTCATGGCTGATATTCACCCGTGTGCCCGGAAACGCCGTTCCTGTAATTACAACCTTAAAATCGGTAAGATGTTTGGCATCTGATTTTTTTTCGTTGGACTTTTTTACGATTTCATCTTTTTCGGCCAGCAATGCAGCCTTTTTTTCTTTGACGGTTTTAAGGACATCGTCTGTTTTTGCGATATCCGGATTTTTTGATAAGAGCTTTGAAAGATCATCAATTTTTTTAAGTTCAAATTCGATATCGTTTAAACGCGCTTTGGATTGTTCGGATTTATTCTGCTCTTCGTTAAATTCTTCGATCAAAAGGGCGTTCAGCTCTTCGGATACGATCGATAGGATCGTCGGCGTGGAATTTTGATTTCCCGCTTCTTTGGCGTAGATCATCGTTCCTGCCTGATACATACCGCCCTTGATGCAGGATTTGCTGCCTTTAAGAATGATGGACTCTTTCACTTTGACCATGCTGTTGATCAGCACATCGGCAATCAAGCTCCCGCCGCAGGTCACCTGAGCATTTTCGATAAATTTGCAGTTGATATTGTTTCCTGCCACAATCCGTCCTTTGTTCATTCCGTTCATGCCGCTCGCGATACTGATGCTGCCTCCGGCATCTACAACAGCGCCCTCCACCATGCCGCGGATCGTAATATCGCCCTTCGCTTTCACTCTGAAGCCTTCGCGCACATCTCCTGAGATTACGACTGAACCTAAGGCATCGATATTACCGCAGGTTTTATCCACATCGCCGCGGATGGTGACCACATCCGATATCGATATCATATTGGGCTTGATATCCAGGCAGCCGTCGATGGCTGCCAAAAGCGCCGAACCGTCTTCGGAAACCGTGGTATTTTGTCCGCTTAAAAAAGATTTGTCAATGCCTGGTTTTGCGGCGATCGTCTCTCCGTACACGTTCGATCCGTCTTTTCCCTGCGTCGCAAAGATTTTTTTACTAAGTATGCGGCCTTTTTCTACGTTTTGCACAAAATCGAGATTATAGAAATCGACTCTTCCTCCCGAAACTTCTTTGGGTGTTAAATCATATCCGCGTCTGAAAAATTCCATGATATGCGCGTCTCTTCCGTTTATGGGAGGCAGGCCA
The DNA here is from genome assembly GCA_036833715.1 of Eubacteriaceae bacterium. GTDB lineage: Bacteria > Bacillota > Clostridia > Eubacteriales > Anaerofustaceae > JBGMEA01. The sequence continues at coordinate 3,765 of DAITPG010000137.1, forward strand.
TTTGCGACCGTCAGGGGAGCATCAAATTTGTTTTCGTCGCAATAACGCTTGATTTCTTCGTGCTCGATGCCATAGATGATATGGTTTTCTTCCAGATAAGATAAAACCGTTTCATATGTCAGTTGCTCGCTGTAATCGCCAGGCAGCACCACTAAAACAGCCGACATTTTATCGTGAGAAATTTGAAGTTTGAATTGAGGCGGATAGTTGGAGCTTCCGTTTGCAAACTCATTATCCGAGGGCTCGAGCCTTTCGTTTGAGTTTAGGTTCAGATCACTGTCCGTCATTCTTAATCTTCCTTTCTTTATCTGAGATTGTTGACCGTCTGTACTACTTCGTCGGCAATTTGTACCATTTTGGAATTAAACTGAAAGGCGCGTTGATTCTCGATCACATTTGCCATTTCCTGGGCAATATCCACGTTGGAAGCTTCCAGATACCCGTTTTCATATTTCGTGTCGGACGCGCTGATTGCTCCGGATGTCTCCGTCGGCACAAAACAGCTGTTTCCGGTTCTCATAAGGCCGTCATTGTTTTCAAATTCAAATACACCCAATTCCGCAACCGGATTTTCGGTATCGGTGATTTCAATCGGCTTGCTGTCTTTGCCCAGCAGCAAACCGCCCGATGAGGAAGCGAGATAAAATTTTCCGTCCACCTCAGACAGATAGGCACTTCCGTTGCGTGTATATTGGATTCCGTCTTCGGTCTGCACGGCAAAAAATCCCTGGCCCGTCAACGCGTAATCAAGTTCATAGCCGGTATACATCAGTGATCCTTGCTGAAAATACGTATTGGTGGAGGATAATTTGGAACCGGAGCCCACATTCAGTCTGGTATTCACGTCTTCCGAATCCCGAATATTGCTATGAAGAAGGTCCGCAAAGCTCACGCTGGAAGATTTGTAGCCCTGCGTGGAAATATTCGATATATTATTTGCGATAACGTCAAAACCGTGTTGATATTGTATGGTTGCGGTGGAAGCGGTATAAAAAGAATTGATCATTTGTTTTTCTCCTTTGCGATTTATCGTCGGATTGAAACTGTTCTTTAGATTCTGCCGATCTCCGAAACTGCTTTCGCAAGATTGGAATCATAGCTTTTGAGCGCCTGCGCGCAGGCCTGCAGACTTCGTTGCGTGAGCATGGCATCGGTGATCTCCTGAGCCGAATCGACATTGGAAACCTCAAGCGTTTTCCATTTAATTTCTGCCTCATCGGATAATACCGGCGTTTCGGTCTCGCTCATAAACGCTCCGTTACCTACGGCGATCAGCTGATCGTAATTTTCAAAGTCATACACGGCCAGCTTATCGATCTTTGTGTCGCCGACTTTGATATTGCCGTCATCGTCAACTTCAAACTGGTCCGTACCTACTTTTATGGGGCCGTTTTCACCCAGAACGCGGCCGACACCATTAAGGGTCAGATAGCCTTCATCGTCGAGATTGAAGTTACCGTTGCGCGTATAAACCAGTCCTTCTTCTGTCTGGACGCCAAAAAAACCGTTCCCGGATATCGCAAAATCCAGCGTTCGGTCTGTTCCCGCAAGAACCCCTTGAGAGAAGATCGTTGCGTTATCGACTGCGGTGCGGATGACGGATACGGTACCGAGCTGCTGTTGATTTTCAAGATTATACATAAGTAGACTACCGAAGGTGGAACTGATGATCTTTGATTTTTTATAGCCTACGGTATTGACATTGGCCATGTTGTTGCTGATGGCGCTTAAGGAACGGTTATTTGTCAGCATGCCCGATCCCAGCACATAAAATCCACGATTCATAATAGTTGCTCCTTTATTTTTTATCTGCTTAAGCCTGCATGTAATCTGCCATAATGATCTTGAGTTTTTGCAGTGCGCTGGAATGGATCTGAGAAACTCTTGAGCTGCTGATTTCCAGCACCTGCGCGATCTGTTTGATTTTAAGACCATCTTTATAATATAAAGATAAAATGATCTGCTCATTTTTCTTTAAATGGGAAATATTCTCCGCTAATATGCTTTCCAGCTCTTTTTTTGTCATTTCGCTCTCCGGCCCTGCTACCGTCGGAAAATTGACCGGATCGAGCGAAAGGTTCTTTACGCCGTTTTCGTAGGCAACTTCCTCAAAGGACAGTATCTGGAGCGAGTGCGTTTCCATCTGCATTTTTTCTAGACTTTTCAGCGAAATATCCATGCTGCTTGCCAGTTCCTCATTGCTGGGCAGTTTTCCGGTCGTCTGAACAAAATTAGATACGGCTTCATTGAGCTCTTTGGCGATCTTCTTTACTCTGCGGGGGAAAAGGTCCTGCTTTCTTATAAAATCGATAATAGCGCCTCTGATCTTGATGGTCGCGTATGTTTCAAACTTGATGTTTTTCTTTAAATCAAATTTTTCGACCGAATCAAGCAGCGCGATGACTCCTTCATTGACGACATCTTCAAAATATGAAAAATTTTGCAGACCACCGGTTGTCTTCATGGCGATATATTTAGCCAAATAGCTGTATTTCTCGACAAGCTGATTTCTGATGTCGATGCTTTTGGTTTTTTCATATTCAAGCCACATTTGTTCATCAGTCATTTTTATCAAAGTTTCCTGCATGATGATAGACCCCCAAAATTTTCAGATTTGATCGTTATGTATTGATGTATGCATTAATCCAAAGTCAAGTTTGCAACCGCTTGAATTTGCACATGAATGTCCAGTTCATTAAAGGAGAGAATGACCGCATCCTGATAAAACTGTTCCATCATTTTACTGAAATAGATGCGTATGACCGGAGAAGTAAGCACAATGGGTACATTGATGATGCCCCTTACCTTTAAAATGCATTCCTTGAGCTTCAATATGATCTTCTGCATAACCATCGGATCCAGCGCAAGGTAGGTTTCCTGCCCGTTTTTATTGATGGAATTAAGGATCAGTCGTTCCACTTCGTTGTCCAAGGTGATCACCTTGATCTGTCCGCCTTCGGACCATTTTCTGGTGATCGTCCT
>DAITPG010000138.1:0-6678 GCA_036833715.1 Eubacteriaceae bacterium
GGACTTCTGCAGCGCTCCTTATGTCCGATCAGGCATTTCCGCCTTCCTTCATCGCCGCAACCCTTGCAGCGTTTTCGCTGGCATATTTCAGCGCGTCTTCTTCGGTGATCTTATATCCCAAAAGCATGACGAGCGAACCTACCAGATAACAGATCGCCGGTATGCCTCCAAACAAATACATAAAGTTATTCATAAACGTTGCGCTCTGCGTTGCGCCCGGGACATAGCCGATGGCGCTGAGCCCGAAGCCCGCGATCACGCCGCCCAGAGCGAGCGCGATCTTCATGGGCATGTTGCTCATGGACATGGCAACGGCGCGGTTGTCTTTGCCGGTCTTATAAAATCCGTATTCGCCCGCGTCGAGGATGTAATTGATTCCGAATCCCATATAAAGGTAAGTGGCAAAGGAAGTGACGCAGCTGATGATAATGTAGACGACCAGCGAAATTTTTCCGAAAAAGATCATGCAGGTGCTGGATACAGCCGCGCAGAACAAACCGACGACAATGGCCTTTTTTCTGCCAAGCTTAAGGCCGATCTTGGGCCCGAGCACGCTGCCGAACAGCGCGAATATGGTTGTAGCCGTCATACCGACGGTCATAAGCGCGTAATTGCCCAGTACATACATAAAGTAATAGGCCATGATCATGGACATCCCCATCATGCCCGTGGTATAGATGATCTGGGTAAGGATGATGACAAGAAGCTGTCCGTTGGTGAAAATGGATTTGATCATGTCGCCGGCCGTGATTTTGGGTGCGCCGGGCGCCAGTTTTCTCATTTCTTCGGTATCATACGGCTTGGATACTTTTAAGAGGATCGTGGAGCCGATTACAAAAACAGCCGCAAATGCGGAGGAAACCAACAAATAAGCCGTAGCCGGGCCGACATAGTAGGTCAAAAATAGGATAGCTGGAAGGGCCGCAAGCGATACGGCAATATTCCCGGCCGCAAAATACTGGCCGTTTTTGATGGAAAGCCTGTTTCGGTCATCGATGCTGGGGCCCGCCATTTGAGCAAGGATACCGTACTGAGAAACCGCCAGAAAGTCCATGCTGCCATGCAGTCCCAGATAGCCGATAATGGAGATAACAGCCTTGATGCCCAACGGCAATGTGGATGTGTTTACAAACATCAGGGTGCAGCCCGCCCATACGACCCAGCGCATCACCACGACCCAGGAGCGATATTTGCCCCATTTCATATGTACTTTTTCGATGATTCCACCTGCGGTAAAGCCGATGACAAAGTCGATGATCCTTGCGATGCCCAAGATGCTGCCTACCAGCGCCGCTTCGATGAGCAGATGATCCGTCATAAAGATCATGATATAATTCATCGGCACAATGATACCGATCATGGTCGTAAACCCATAAAGGGAATATAAATTGATTTCTTTACTTGTTAACGGTGTTTTCATGATTACCTCTTTCATCATTTTTTTGCATAACCATTTTGAAAACTGATTAAACGGATTCCGCAGCTGCGCGCATTTTTTGGTAAAAAGCCGACGAATACGCATACAACTCCTCGTCCGCGGCCTTTGCGATCACGGGATCGGGATTCATCAAAAAGCCTGCGATTATGCGGCCTCTGGGCGCGTAATGTTCGACAAACGCGCGCACGAGCGCTCTTGCATCTTCTTCGCTTTCAGCTTCAGCCAGACCTTCAACGGGTACGGTAAGGGTGATACGACGTCCGTATTTTTCGGTAAGCCGGTCAAAATCATTGATTGCCTGCGGTGTCCATGCATCGCAGCCCATTTCTATGATCTCTTCGATATATTGCTGCGTAAGGCCGCAGGAATGCAGTTCCACATATTTGCCTTCGCTGTGTATAAAGTCCAAGATACGCTTTGTTTGCGGCATGATCGCTTCGCGAAACATCTCGTTTGAAAAGAAGCCGGCTCTTTGCGTGCCCCAGTCATCGCCGTAGATGACATAGTCGATCGGTTCGTAATGCTCAAATATTTTTTTCAGAAGCTCTATTTTGAAATCGGCTATACCCTTGAAAAACTCCTGCACCGCCTCCGGTTCCTCATAAAACAAAAGCAGCGCTTTGTCAAACGGCATAGCTTCATGGAGGCGTTCAAACAGACCCTCCGTCAAATGAAAGACATGCATCCGGTCGTTATCATACCGCGCGGTCTGCAGCTTGGCATCCCCTTCAAAATCAATCAAATCCAAATTTGGACAGGGCATCTGCTCTCTCCACTTTTTAATGTCTTTGATCGTTACAAATCCCGGTTTCACCATCATTCCGCCGGCAATTTCCACCCATACCCATTCGGTTCCCCACCAATCGACACCGTCACGCTCATATTCGGGATGCTCCAATACAACATCGGGCCAGCAGTATTGATTGTCCTTCAGCCATACGGGCATCCACATCGGGATCTCACCTTCGTAAACCATTTTTTGATTTTCCTTGGGTGTTATCGGGCGGCCTCCCAATGGCATGGGAACCTGCTGAAGAATCCACGGAAACGAGCCTTCGGGTTGTCTTGAAGGCGGAATTTCTTTGTTCAACGCAATCACTTCCCCTCATTTCAAGTAATTAAACGGACCGATCAAAAACTGTGCACCGTTTTTCGATCGTTTTTTGAATGAATTTTCAATTATATTTTATTTAATCCTATTCATCCAATTTATCCGTTCTAAATATAATCTAATTTTGATTAAATTTACATGTATTCACAATACAAAAGTGAAGCCTTGTTTTTGTATTAATAATACTAAATTCTATTTTCGACATAATTTGCTATACATTTCAATATGATACTGTTAAAATAATTGCGCCTACAACTATTTAAGTATAAAATTTGCGAGGGCCTGTTATGAAATTGAGTATGTGGATGATCGCAAACCGACTAAAAGACTGCCGCATGAAAGCCGATATTATCAGTAAAAACAATCCGTCTTTCCGCAATGTTGCGCCCAAAGAGCATTGCGTGCAACTGACTCGCGAAGGCAGCGATATCCTGTGCAGCGGCGACGGTGACAGGATTACGTTATATGATCTCGACTTTGATTCGGCTTTTCGCATGATCGCGGATATTTTCGACGAATACAATGATTTCGAAGACAGTATCAAATTCTACGCGAAAAATTTTGACTTTGAAAAAATTGTTGAAATGCTCTGGGATTTTTTTAACAACCCAATCATTTTTTTCGATATGAATTTTAACGTGCTTGCCATGAGCAAGCAGCATTACGGCATGGACGAACTCAACAGCGAATGGCAGCATATTTACAAATACGGCTGTTCTTCCTTTGATGTGGTCTCCCGCTTTAGGGAAGGCCGGTACGAAACGCTCACCAATCTCAATCTGCAATTTTACCATTTCAATTCGCCCAATGAATTCGACTATGTGATATCGCCGGTATCCTTTAACAATATGGATTACGGAAGCATCTCGGTCCTGCAGAAAGACCGCATGATCAATTACGGCGACGAGCAGCTGCTCAACTATGTCACCTCGATCATCGCTCCCGAGCTTTACCGTTACAATGCGCATGAGAGCAGTCCTTTGGGCATCAATTATCTGCTGAAGCTATTGATGGGACATTCCGTAAACCAAACCGACATCGCTAGGTGGCAGAAATATGTCAACTGGTTGCCCCAAGATCCCGTAAGAGTCTGCATACTGCAGCCCATTGAATCGAACGACGCGCCGGTGCTGCTTACGATCATCAAAGAATACTGCATTAAGCTGCTGCCGGAAGTGCCCGCGTTTATTTATCAAAATCAAATCATTTTAGTGATCAACGAATCGAGGAGCGCCTATAAAACTGCCATAGGCATGCTTAACAGCGCCGTCCGGCTGGAAAACAAATTCACGGTCAGCTGCAGCCTTCCGTTCAAACAGCTTGAATATATCAAAACATATTGGCATCAGGCCATTTTTGCTGCCAATTACGGCCAAAAAAATAAAACGGAAACCCCTTTTTATGATTTTTATGACTACGCGCTTGATTACATCATTTATTACGGAAATGAAAACGAAAAATTTTGCGCCTGCCATCCCGATATCATGGCCATGTACATAAGCGACAAAAGCAACGCCACCAACCTCATCGATACATTTTCGGCTTACCTTGAAAACGAACGCTCTTTGGTGCATACGGCGGACGCGTTGTTTATTCACAGAAATACGCTGGTATACAGAATAAAAAAAATATTCGATGAATTTATTTATTCCATCGATGACAGTTATACAAGGGAATATATGTCGCTTTCGATCCGGATGCTCAAGATCCACGAAACCGTAAAAGAACATCTGAGTTTAAACGAACCGATAAGCGTATAACAAAAGAAGTGATCTTTCAATCACTTCTTTTGTTGTCCTTATCCGATTGGATCATTCAACATCGATAATGACAAGACTTCCCTGTACTGGAACGTTGGCAAAGAACGCATTGGTTCCGGTTTGATTTGTGAGGGACAACGTCGTTGCCACTAAGCCTGAGCTGACCAGGGCGGTGCCCATCAGTTGGGTGGTTACCAGCGGCGAAGTTGCGTTGGAATAAGGCACACCGTCAACATTGAGTGCGAAATCCAAACTGACGGCAGCTTCGGCTCCGTCGATGCTTACCCACCAAGTCACTTGATAGATTCGCAGAGGAGCAAGGATAAAGGTTCCTGAACCGAGGTTATAGGATATATTGGAGCTGGAATCGATCATGACTTCGTTGAAAAGAACGTTGTCGCCATCCGCCACGGCTTCCGCCGCGGAATTCGTCAATTGAACCTGAATACCGTTCAAAGCGACTAGCGGTCCCGTGGGGCCGAGCGGGCCTGTCGGGCCTGTCGGTCCTGTCGGGCCTATCGGTCCCGTATCTCCCGTTGCGCCTGTCGGTCCTGTCGGGCCTATTGGTCCCGTATCTCCCGTCGCGCCTGTCGGCCCTGTCGGTCCTATCGGTCCCGTGTCTCCCGTCGCGCCTGTCGGCCCTGTCGGTCCTATCGGTCCCGTGTCACCTGTTGCGCCTGTCGGTCCTGTCGGGCCTATCGGTCCCGTGTCTCCCGTCGCGCCTGTCGGGCCTGTCGGGCCTGTGGGCCCTTGAATTCCCTGAGCTCCCTGCGGGCCTGTCGGTCCTGTCGGTCCTTGAACGCCCTGCGGGCCTTGCGGACCCGTCGGGCCGGCTACGCCCTGCGGTCCCTGCGGTCCTGCCGGGCCGGGTACACCCTGCGGTCCCGGAGGTCCCGGATAGCCTTGCGGGCCTCTCGGTCCCGGAGGACCCGGACAGCCTCTGGGTCCTTGGGGTCCCGGACAGCCTCTCGGACCCGGAGGTCCTGGGCATCCCGGAGGTCCCGGAGGACAAATCTGACAAGGCTGCTGGCAGTATGGAGGATATTGATGACAAGATCTCCTATAGGGATCATTATAAAAATCACTAGAATTTTGATGATAATCATCCGGATATCTGTAAGGATCATAATCACAGTAATTTTGATAACTCATACTTTATTTTCCTTTATTATTCATTTGGTGAAATAATCATCCAATACTATTTTATGAAATGTTCTTAAATACGTTCACGCTAATCCATTAATTTGTTTGATTCCGCAAAAAAAAGAACCGTAAAAAACGGTTCTTTTGCCGAACGATCTATGGATTGACTGCTTTTTGTTCTTCCCTCTCGCTGCGCATTTTGATCTTCTTTAAGCGAAAGAATTCTTCGCGTTCTTTTTCCTCAAGGGTTTCGGTGATTTTTTTGACCAAATCCTCGTATTTGGGTATCTGGATATTGCTCAGCGCATTGGCGCGCTTTTGCGTGCGCTTGATCTCCATGGCCAGTTTATAAACCGAATCCTCGATTTCCGAGAGTTCATACAGCAGCTCTTTCACCTGATAAAATTTATCCACGGCGATATCCAAGGAGGCATTGGTGGTAAACAGGCTGTACAGATCCTGCATGGGTACCAGATTGTAATTCAGCTTGGGGATCGGAACGCCCATCACTGAATTTTCGGTGATCTCAAAGCCGGAAGCTTCGGGAATGCAATAGGCGATCTCCTGAACGGTATTGATACCCAAAGTTACATTGGCCGTCTGCAAAGCGCCGTACGCTTCGCCGAATACATCTTTTACTTTTGCCTGCACTTCCTTGGCGCGGTCAATAAAGCTCATCATCGTAATGATCAGTACGCTGCGCTTTTTATCGAGCAGCTCAAAACCTTTTTTGGAAAGGGCCAAAGAATTTTTGGCGGAAATTAGATTCGATTTCGTAAAAGATATAAATTCCTGCATACAATTATGCTCCTAAATACTTATCGATCAGTTCGGGCTTGATACGATTGAGTTCTTCCCTCGGGAAAATCTTCAGCAGATTCCACATGATATTAAGCGTTTCGATAATGCTGCGGTTGGTATGGAAGGTTTGATTGAGCAGAGTTTCTTCCATGTTTCTGCCAAATTCCATATACAGTTTGTCGATCGGTGAAAGATCGTCTTCCCCGATGACCTGTGCCAGCGCGCGCACATCGACCACGCGGGAATACGCGTAGAAGATCTGATTGGACAGATCGGGATGGTCGTCGCGGGTAAAGCCATCGCCGATGCCGTCCTTCATCAGTCGGGACAAGGAGGGAAGGATGTTGATGGGCGGTGCGATATTCTTTTGGTATAAGTCGCGGGAGAGTAATATCTGCCCCTCGGTGATGTAACCGGTAAGGTCG
>DAITPG010000139.1:0-6634 GCA_036833715.1 Eubacteriaceae bacterium
AATACAAGTTTGATACATGCAGCAGCTTATCGATCTGCGCTTTAAGCGCGGTTGACAGCGTCTCGTTGCCGTAGCCCAGCGAATTAACCGCAATACCGCTGACAAAATCAAGATAGCACTTGCCATTTGTGTCAGTCAAATAGACACCTTTCCCGCTTTCAAAGGTGATCGGAAAACGGCTGTAGGTATTCATAAAAAGCTTTTTGCCGATTTCTTCGTAATTTTTCATGATTTCCTCCGCTTGTTAATTCATCATGGTGCCGATGCCGTAATCCGTAAAGATTTCCAGTATCAGTGAATGAAGCACTCTTCCGTCAATAATGTGTACGCTGTTGACCCCGCCCTCGATGCTGTCCTTGCAGCAGTTTAGCTTGGGAATCATCCCGCCGGATATCACGCCGGCATCGATCATCGGCTGCACCTCATTTTTGTTGATCCGGCGTATCAATACCTGCTCGTTGTCATAAACGCCTTCCACATCCGAAAGAAAAATAAGTTTTTCCGCGTTCAATGCCTTGGCGACCGCCGCCGCCGCAAAATCCGCGTTGATGTTGTAGCTGTTGCCTGTATCGTCGGTGCCTACCGGCGCGATCACCGGAATAAACCCTTCTTTGATGAGCGCGTTGATCAGGGCCGGGTTCACGCGGGTGATATCTCCCACAAATCCGATATCCTTGCCGTCGGGCCTGTGCTGCTGTACGCTGAAGGTTTTGGCGTCATGCCCGCAGATACCCACGGCATCCATGCCTTCCATCTGAAAGTAATCGACGATCTCCTTATTGATCTTGCCTGCCAGCACCATCTGCGCAACATCCGCCGTTTCCTTGTCCGTTACGCGCAATCCGTCCTCAAACCTTGTTTCAAGGCCCAGCCGATCGAGCAGCGAACTGATTTCTTTGCCCCCGCCGTGGACCACGATGGGGTTGATACCTACCAGCTTCATGAGCACGATGTCTTTGATGACTTGCAGTTTGATGCCGTCATCCGTCATGGCGCTCCCTCCGTATTTGATGACGACCAGTTTATCTTTGAATTTTTTTATGTACGGAAGCGCCTCAATCAGCACTTTCGCGTCATTGAAATAATCCTGGGTAGTTTTCATTTCAGCTCCTGTATTCTCCGTTGATTTTAACGTATTCATAGCTTAAGTCACATCCGAAGCTTTCCGCGCTGTAAGGGCCTTCGCCGAGCCGAATATGAATCACGATCTCTTTTTCTTTTAGGATTTCCAGCGCCTTCGCTTCGTCAAAAGCGATCGGTACGCCCTTTTCATAAAGCGTAATACTTCCCTTTTCACTTTCGAAAGTCAAAACGACTTTATCCGGGTCAAAATCAGCTCCGGCATATCCCATGGCGCAAAGCACTCTGCCCCAGTTAGCGTCCTCTCCGAAAAAAGCGGTTTTAACAAGGGAAGATTTTATGACCGAAAGCGCAAGCGCCCGCGCATCCTCTTTCGTTTTTGCCTCATATACTTTCACATTTAAAAATTTCGTTGCGCCCTCCCCGTCCTTGGCGATCAGCTTTGCGACATGCTGGTTCACAAATTGAAACGCCTTTTCAAAAATGGGAAATTCCGCGCTTTCAAGCTGCAGCATCTCATTGCCTGCCAAACCGTTGGCCAGCGCGATCACCGTGTCATTGGTGCTGGTGTCGCCGTCCACGCTCAGCATATTATAACTGTCCTTTACCGTTTCGCTCATCAGGCTGCGAAACAAAGCCGCATCGATGTTCACATCCGTCGTAATAAAGGACAGCATGGTCGCCATATTGGGATGGATCATGCCCGAACCCTTCGCGATAGCGGCGATGCGCACGGGTTTAGTATCGATGATCACTTCGACGCAAACGGTTTTGGCAAAGGTATCGGTCGTCATGATGCCTTCCGCCGCGTTTGCGGCTGAAATCTCATCATCGCCGATCTGTTTAGTTATTTCATTGATTCCCAAAAGCACCTTTTCCATCGGCAAAGGCACGCCGATGACGCCCGTGGAATTGATCATTATTTCCTCGGCGGATAATCCTAAGCTTTCGGCGGTTTTTTGCGCCATTGCATAAGCATCCGTTTTACCCTGCTCTCCGGTGCAGGCATTGGCATTTCCGCTGTTGGTTAGTATGCAGCGGATCTTTTGTTCTTTTTCATATAAAGCTTCATTGTATTGTACGGGCGCAGCCTTTACTTTGTTGGTGGTAAAAGCGGCAGCCGTATGGCATGGCACATCGGATACTATTAAAGAAAGGTCTTTCTTTTTTGCTTTGATGCCGCAGGCAATTCCTGCAGCCTTAAAGCCCTTCGGGGCGGTGATCCCTTTATTGAGTATAATCATGATTTACACCTCATATGTACATCGGGAACATGTCGATTCCCGTTTTTTCATCCAGTTCAAATAAAATATTCATATTTTGTACAGCCTGTGAAGACGCGCCTTTCATCAGGTTATCCAGCGCGCCTGCGACGATCACACGATTGGTTCTCTCATCGATTACAAATCCTACATCAAAATAGTTGGAACCGCGCACGTAATTGGTCTGGGGCATATCTTTGCCGTCTCGAATCCTGATAAAATATTCTTCGGCGTAACACTCTTTAAAAGCAGAGGAAATTTGAGAAATCGAAACGCCGTTTTTCAAATTGGCGTAAGCGACGGATAGTATTCCTCGATTCATCGGAATGAGATGCGGCGTGAACGTTACCTTGAATTCGAAGCCTGCGAAAGCGGACAGCTCCTGCTCGATCTCGGGCGTATGCCGATGGGTCGTGATACCGTAGGCTTTGATATTTTCATTGACTTCACAGTAATGCATCTGCTGCGTTACGCCCCTGCCGGCTCCGCTGACGCCGGATTTGGCGTCGATGATCACCGAGGACGTATCGATCAACCCGTACTTCACAAGCGGCAGCAACGAGAGTATGGAACTGGTTGTGTAGCAGCCAGGATTCGCGATAAGCCGTGCGGCTTTGATGTGATCTCGATATACTTCGCACAAACCGTATACGCTGTCATCCAAAAGCTCCTTGCCGAAATGCTCTGTTTTATACCAGCTTTCATACACAGCAGCGGCCCTAAGCCTGAAATCGGCGCCCAGATCAATAATCTTGCAGTTATCCAAAACTTCTCGGGTGACGGTTTTGGAGGCTACGCCGTGCGGAAGCGCCAAAAAGATCACATCGCACTTTTTACTGAGCACGGCAAGATCCGCGGCATCGCATATCCGGTCTACTATGTCCTTGTGGCTTGGATAGATGTCGCTGAACGGATGCCCTGCTGAAGTATGAGCCAGCAAATCAGTAAGATCGACCTTGGGATGATTTTTCAATAAATTAACCAGCTGCAAACCGGTGTAACCCGTTGCTCCGACAATTGCTGCCTTGATCATGATCAGCCTCCCGTAATAATTTTATAATTATACATTATATTAACTATTTATGCAATAATTAATTAATATTTTTGGGAAGCCTATAAAGTAAATTTTTATATATACATTTTATTTCCTAGTTTTAAAGCATTTATCAGAAACAATTAAGGTCGTACACTGAAAGGATAGGGCTTATAAAAATACATAATTATTGCATAAACTAAAATAAAAGAGCCGAATCAATCGGCTCTTTGGCTGGAATGATCTTCCATGTTTTCCTTAAATATATAGTCTGCCATATCCCTGACTTTTTTAAAGGCAGCCACATCTTCATCATGGAGCAATGCAATCTTGCGCTCTTCCACTTCAATTTCGGCAGTCAGTCCAATGACGGGAGCTGCGTTCTGGCTCAGCTCCAACAAGTCATAAAAGTTGTCCAATGACCATAGATTTGCCACGGAATGGGTCGAATCGTCCCTGAGCGCTTGCTTCGCCGCAAAATTTCATCCCTGTCTAATTGATAATTTTTATAAGTTAATGATAACTGTCTCTGTTTTTCATTCAACGTCCTATTCAGATATAGTTGTTCGACTTCTTTATCATTTGTTTGCAATCCATACACTCCTTAATGATAAAATATGCTTTCAATCGTCCATTTTGTGATTTAAAGTTATAGCGTCAGCCTGATGGACTAATCATACATCGAATACACATAAAGTATAAGTCCGTTTTTGTAATCGGTTTTATGTTATAATTAAAGAAAGAAACAGTATGTATTTGCAGATAACAGTCTTGATGATCGATATGAAAACAGGCTTTTTTTATTGTTTCCGCTTTTATTGAATATTTCTGTTTGACAAAAAATTACGCGTACAAATAGGTTTAAAAGTCGATTTGCAACGAATGAATAGGCTCGCAAAAGCCAAAAATAATATTGCCAAATATTCTATAATGATGATAAATATGTTAAAATAGAAACGATATTGAATAGAGTCATTCGACTCTGTGGAATTGAAAACCGCATAGATGCGTTTCGTTCACAAAAGATCGATACGGGGCGCATGGATGAGATATAAGGATATGAAATATTTGCTCATATGAATGAGTCATCCGATTCACCAGACAATAACTTTGGTTTTTGTTTCGGTGAATTTCTTTGAAGGTAAACAAAAAGAAAGGAAATCTGATGAAACACTATTTTGAGGAAATTGAAGCAGTACTGGATGCCTATCAAACTTCCAAAGACGGACTGACGAGCGATCAGGCTGCGCAAAAGCTGGATCAATTCGGCAAAAACGCGCTTGACGAGGGCAAAAAGAAAACCATACTCGCAAAGCTTTTGGGGCAGTTTACGGATCCCATGATCCTTATTTTAGTAGCAGCGGCAACCGTATCGGGCATCGTCGGCGAAATCGCCGATCTGATCATTATCATGACCGTCGTGCTTCTGAACTCCATTCTCGGCGTCGTTCAGGAAGGCAAAGCAGAAAAAGCCATAGAGGCTTTGCAAAAGCTTTCGTCGCCTTATTCAAAAGTCAGGCGAAACGGACATGTCGTTCAAATTAAATCCGAAGACCTTGTTCCCGGTGATATCGTTCTGCTTGAAGCGGGCGATGCCATTCCGGCGGATATGCGTCTTACGATTGCCTCAAGTTTAAAAATTGAAGAAGCTTCATTGACCGGGGAATCCGTTCCTTCGGAAAAAGAAAGTGATACGCTTCCCGCTTCCGAAGAGGACATCCCGCTCGGCGACAGAGCCAATATGGCCTACATGGGCACCAACGTTGTTTACGGGCGCGGTGAAGCAATCGTTGTCGCAACCGGCATGGAAACCGAAATGGGCAAGATTGCCAATATCATATCCAGTACCACAGATGAAAAAACGCCGCTTCAGCGCAAACTCAGCGACTTGAGCCGAATCCTCAGTATTGCGGTTATCGGAATCTGCATCTTTATTTTCCTGTTTGGCGTGTTGGAAAACGGCGGGTTTAAAGGCGGACATATGCTTGAGATGTTCCTCACCGCCATCAGCCTGGCCGTGGCCGCCATACCCGAAGGCCTTGTGGCCGTTGTGACCATCGTCCTTTCCATCGGCGTAACCAAAATGTCCAAACGAAACGCCATTATCCGTCGGCTGACCGCCGTAGAAACTCTGGGCTGCACACAGGTGATCTGTTCCGATAAAACCGGTACGCTCACACAAAATAAAATGACAGTCGTCGAAGCATACGGCGATAAAAAACAATTGGCTGTCGCTATGACCTTATGCAACGATTCGCATGTCTCCAATTCTACCGGCGATATCGTAGGGGAGCCGACGGAGACCGCCTTGGTCCGTTTCGGAGCCGATAACGGGATCAATAAGCATGAATATGAGCACATGCTTCGCCGCGTGGCCGAAGCACCGTTTGATTCCGTTCGTAAAATGATGTCGACCGTTCACAGAGAAAACGAAAGTTCCTATATACAATACACCAAAGGAGCGCCGGACGAACTGCTTCATAAATGCACGAGGATCCTTACGGATAACGGCGTTACTGAACTTACCGAAGCGCACAAGAAATCCATCGTCGAAGCCAATAAAAAGATGGCCGGAGAAGCGCTGCGAGTATTGGGCGCCGCCATGAAAAAAACGGAAAGTCTTCCGCATGACACTTCCGCGGAAGCTTTGGAGCAGGGTATGACCTTTATCGGTCTTGCCGGTATGATCGACCCTGTGAGACCCGAAGTAAAAGCAGCCATCGAAAAATGCCGCCAGGCGGGTATCAAAGCCATCATGATCACCGGTGACCATAAAGATACCGCAGTTGCCATCGCCAAGGAGCTTAAAATCATTACGGATGAAAGTCAGGCGATCACAGGCGCAGATCTGTCCAAACTCTCCGATGAAGAGTTTGATGAAGCGATCAAAAATTATGCGGTCTACGCAAGGGTCCAACCCGAGCATAAAGTACGCATCGTCAATACGTGGAAAAAGAATAATAAAATTACGGCGATGACCGGTGACGGCGTAAACGATGCGCCCGCCCTTAAATCAGCCGATATCGGTGTGGGCATGGGGATTACGGGCACGGATGTTACCAAAAATGTTTCCGATATGATCCTCGCTGATGACAATTTCGCTTCCATCGTCTATGCTGTGGAAGAAGGGCGAAGGATTTATGACAATATTTTAAAAACGATTCAATTCCTTTTATCATCCAATCTCAGCGAAGTGGATTCTCTATTTACGGCAACCATGATGAATTTTGTTTTGTTTACGCCTCCGCAGCTGTTATGG